>CAZTTM010000063.1:0-5924 GCA_964616035.1 uncultured Muribaculaceae bacterium | reverse complement strand
TATATTTCATAATTTTATTATTTTAGCATATGCTTTAGTGGTGATATTATGATAAAGAAAATAATTAATGTAATAAAAAGAATTATAATGGCATTTTTACTTATATATACTTATAATTCTTTAGGTGTATCACTTGGTATTATGATACCTTTAAATTTTTTTACAATTTGTTTTGTTTCAATATGCGGTCTTCCTTCGATGCTTGCTTTAATTTTATTTTCTTTTTTTTATATAAATTAGATATTTGTAGGTGAGGTGTTTTTGATGTTGGATGATTTTATGAATAGTCAAGTATTAGCATATAAGATTATTAACGGTTCTGTAATTAATAATCGGCTTTCACATGCTTATTTGGTTGAAACTAATGGTTGCGATAGAGCTTATGATTTTGTTAAGGCTTTTGTTAAGACAATTATATGTCCAAAACACTATACCAATAATAAATTATGTCGTGATTGTTCTATATGTCGTAGGATAGAAGATAATAATTATACGGAATTTAAAGTTATTGATACTGATGGTATGTGGCTAAAGAAAGAACAAGTTATTGATTTACAAATGGATTTTTCTACTGTTGGTATTGAGGGTGGTATGCGTGTTTATGTTATTAAGAATTGTGAAAAAATGAATGCATCGACATCTAATTCTCTTTTGAAGTTTTTGGAGGAACCTAATCCTAATATCATTGCTATTTTGATGGTAAATAATATTGAATCATTGTTAGATACAATCATTTCCCGTTGTCAGTTAATTAAACTAATTCCTAATTATGGATATAATAATTCTTTAGATAAAGTTATGTATTTGATATGCGATGGGAAAGATGATTTAATTAGTTTTGTCGTTGATAATAATATTGTTGATATAGTGTTTAACTTTATTAATGTTGTTTCTAAAAATAAATATGATGGTATTGTTAATGCTAATATGTTGTGGCATAAGTATATTCAAAAAAGAGAAGAATTAGCTGTGGCTACGGATATTATAATATATATTTATTATGATTGCTTGAAATATTTGGTGGGTTATAATGATTTGTTTTTTGATGATAGAATAGAGGATATAAGAAATATAATTAATGATTGGAGTATAGAGTCTATATTAAATATAATTGAAAAATTAGATGACTTAAGGTTGTTGATTAAATATAATGTTAATATCAATTTGTTTGTTGATAAGTTATGTATGGTTTTAGGAGGTTAGTTATGCTAGTATTAGTTAAATTAGGACATGATGATAGGGCTATTTATTTTAATGGCTATGATTTATCTATTAATGTTGGAAATAATGTTATTGTTGATACTGAGAAAGGTTTACAATATGGAGTAGTTAAATCTTTAAAATATGATGAGTTTGATAATTCTTTATATAGAAAGGTTATTAGAGTAGCTACTAATGATGATGTAAAAAGAAATAGTGATAATATTAATGATGCTGTTTTGGCTTTAAAAAAATGTCGTAAATTAGTGCAGAAGTATGGGTTAAATATGAAGATTATTGATGCATATTTTACATTTATGAGAGAACAACTAATTTTTCGTTTTGCGTCAGAAGACCGTGTAGATTTTAGAAATTTGGCAAAAGAATTGGGTGCAATTTATAAAACTAGAATAGAACTTCGACAGATTGGAATTAGGGATAAAGCTAGATTTGTTGGTGGAATTGGTCCTTGTGGTAGATTGTTATGCTGTAGTACTTTTTTAAATGAGTTTGCTAGTGTTTCAATTAATATGGCTAAGAATCAACAATTGTCTTTAAATCCTACAAAAATAAATGGTGTGTGTGGTAGGTTATTATGTTGTTTAAATTATGAAAACAAATATTATCTTGAATCTAAAAAGAATATGCCTAATGTTGGTAGTGCCATTGATACTAAATATGGGGAATGTAAGGTTTTATCAATAGATATATTTAATAATACTATAAAAGTTGGTAATGATGAAGTTGGTATTATTGAGTTAGATTGGGAAGAGTATGAAAGTAAGAAATAGATTATTAAACTTTGGTGATAATATAATATATCAAGATGATGAATGGTTTACTTTTTCTCTTGATTCAGTTTTACTTTCTAATTTTGTTTCCGTTAAACTTACTGATAAAAAAATATTAGATATGGCATGTGGTAATGCTCCTATTCCAATGTTACTTTCTTTTAGAACTAAGGCATCTATATATGGTATAGATATACAAAAAGAAGTTATTGATTTAGGTATTCAGTCAATTAAAGAAAATAAAATGGATAATCAGATTTTTTTAGATACTTTGGATATTAATAATGTTGAAGATAAGTTTACAGCTGAATTTTTTGATGTTATTACGTGTAATCCTCCTTACTTTAAATATTGTAATAATAATAATATTAATTTAAATGTTAATAAAAGAATATCCCGTCATGAAGTTTTGGTCAATTTGGATACTATTGTTAAAAAAGCAAGCTATCTTTTAAAAAATGGTGGTACTTTTGCAATGGTTCATCGACCTGATCGATTGATTGAGATAATTGATGTTATGGAAAAATATGGTATAACTCCTAAAAAGTTGCAATTATGTTATTCAAAAGATGGTTCTGATTGTAATTTAATATTAATTGAGGGTAATAAAAACGGGAAGAATGGTTTAAAAATACTTAGTCCCGTTATTGTTCATAATGCTGATGGGTCGTATTGTGATAAAATAAAAAAAATGTTTGGAGATGGTAATGATGTGGCAAAATAGTTATGATGGTAGTCCTTCGTTATATTTAGTGCCTACACCAATAGGTAATTTAGAGGATATGACGTTTCGTTCTGTAGAAGTACTTAAGAATGTTGATGTAATATTTTCAGAAGATACAAGAGTTACTTTGATATTATTAAATCATTTTGATATTAAGAAAAAGTTAATTTCATTACATGATCATAATGAGGAAATGGTTAAAGACAAAGTTTTAGATTATCTAAAAGATAATAAAAATGTAGCTATAGTTACTGATCGAGGAACCCCAATTATTAGTGATCCCGGGTATAAGACAGTAAAGTATGTTAGTGATAATGGGTATAATGTTATTGGCTTACCGGGAGCATGTGCTTTTGTTCCTGCATTTATTGTGTCTGGTCTGCCTTCTGAGCATTTCTTATTTTATGGTTTTTTAAATAGTAAAGATAGTAAAATGCGTGAAGAATTAAATAATTTAAAGAACTTTGAGAATACAATAATATTTTATGAGGCACCACATCGTTTGATTAAGTGTTTACGGGCTATATTAGATGTTTTTGGGGATAGATATGTTAGTATATCAAAAGAAATTTCAAAACTTTATGAGAGCGTTTATCGTGGTAATTTAAGTACTGCTATTAAGAGTTTTGATGTTGTTAAAGGTGAATATGTTATAGTTGTTGATGGCTTTAAGAGGCACAGTAATGATTATACTAATTTGTCAGTTGTAGAGCATGTTAATATGTATATTAAGTCTGGGTTATATGTTATGGATGCTATTAAGATGGTAGCTAAGGAAAGGAATATTCCTAAGGGTGAGATATATAAGGAATATCATATAGGTGATAAAAAATGAAGTTAATAGTGGGATTAGGTAATCTTGGTGATAAGTATGATGGTACAAGACATAATATTGGGTTTATGCTATTAGATAAATATATTTCTGGTTTTTCTTTAAATAAGAAGTTTAATGCTTTTGAAAAGATTACTAATTATGGAGATGAAAAAGTTTTATTTATAAAGCCTTTGTCTTTCATGAATTCATCTGGTGAAGTTGTTAAGAGATATATTGATTATTATAAAATAGATATTAGTAATTTATATGTTATTCAGGATGATTTAGATATGGATGTTGGTAAAATTAAAGTGTGTTATAATCATAATTCTGGTGGTCATAATGGGATAAAAAATATTATTGATTGTATTGGTAGTAAGGCTTTTGTTAGAATTAAGATTGGGATTGGTCGTAGTAGCAATGATATTGTTGATTATGTTTTAACTAAGTTTAATAAAGATGATTATGATACTTTAAATAATTCTTTTGAGAAGTTAAATATGATATTTGATGATATTGTCAACATGTCTGTGGATAGACTTATGAATAAGTATAATTCATTATAGTTAATAGTTAGGATTGATATAATATGAAATTTTTTGATAATTTATTTGATAATAATAATTTTGATAAGTATGCTATTAGTGGGCTTAATATGGAACTTGATTCTATTTATGTTTATAATAAGTTTATCCATTGTAATAAGGGATGTCTTGTAGTGGCTAATTCACTATATGAAGCTAATAATTTATATAAGAAATTAGCTAATTATACTGATAGGGTACTATTTTTTCCGATGGATGATTTTTTAACTAGTGAGGCTGTTGCTATTAGTCCTGAGTTTAAGACTGAAAGAATTGTTTCCTTAAATAAATTAGTTAATGATAGTAATTATATTGTTGTTAGTAATTTAATGGGATATTTAAGATATTTACCTAGTCATGATTTGTGGAAAAAGAATATTTTGAAATTATCTATCAACATGTCTGTGGATAGAGATGAGTTAATTAATAAACTTTATGATTTGGGATATGAAAGAGATGTTATTGTTTCTGAAACTGGTAAGGTTGGTATTAGGGGATATGTTATTGATGTTTTCGCAGTAGGAGAAGATAATCCAATTAGAATTGAGTTTTGGGGTGATGTAATAGATTCTATTAAGTATTTTGATATGAATACGCAGTTATCTTTTTCTAATATAGATGAGATAACTATTTATCCATATACTGAATTTATTGTAGATAAAAAGATTGATAATTTAGAATGTTCTCAGAAGTATTTAAAAAAGTGTTCTAGTAGGGTAGTTAATATTCTTGATTATATAGATGATGGAACACTATTCTTTTATGATTATAATCAGATTTGTAATGGTTATGAGGTTCTTAAGAATACTATTTTTGATTATAATGTTAATAATGATGTTAAAAATATGGAATATATGTTTAATTTTGAAGATATTGACTTTAATAAGATAGTATATTTTTTATCTTTTGATAATGTGTTTAATGGTAATGATAAGGTAAATATTTTTAGGTATAGCTCTAATGTTATTTATAATTATAATGGGGATTATGAGTTATTGCGTGAAGATTTAAAAAGTTATTTGAAGAATAATAAGACTATATTATTTTGTATTAATGATGAATTAGCGCGAAATAGGATTATTAAATATTTAGATATTGATAATATTATTTTTACGAGTGAAGATAAAATTTATAATAATTATATTAATTTTATTAGCAAAGATATTGATAGTGGTTTTATATATAAAGACTATGTTGTTATATCTCTTAATGATATATTTCCTCATGAGAAGAGTGGTAATAAGTATAAGTCAAAGTATAAGATAGGACATAAAGTTAGCAATATTGGAAATATAAACAAGGGAGATTATATTGTTCATGAGGTATTTGGTATAGGTATTTATGATGGTATAAAGACTATTACTAAGAATGGTATTGAGAAAGATTATATCCGTTTGTTATATGATGATGGAGATTGTTTATATATTCCTGTTGAAAATATTAATAGAATTAGTAAATATTCTGGTAAAGAGGGTGCTTCTCTTAAGGTTAGTAAGTTAAATTCTAATGAATGGAAAAAGAAAAAAGGAAAGGTTAGAGAAAAATTAGAGAGTATTGCTAAGGATTTGCTTAAACTTTCTGCAGAACGTGAGGTACAAAAGGGTTTTGCTTTTTCTATGGATGATGAAAATCAGGTTATGTTTGATAATGAATTTAATTATGAAGAAACGCCTGATCAAATTAAAGCAATTAAGATGATTAAGTCTGAGATGGAAAAGTCTAAACCTATGGATATGTTGTTATGTGGAGATGTTGGCTATGGTAAAACTGAAGTTGCTTTTAGGGCTATGTTTAAAGCTGTATATGATGGA
>CAZTTM010000062.1:0-5926 GCA_964616035.1 uncultured Muribaculaceae bacterium | reverse complement strand
GTTTTCCCCGCACCAGTTGGCCCGACTATAGCAACTTTCTGGCCAGGTAATGCCGTAGCGGAAAAATCTTTAATAATCGTTCTTCCTCTATCATACCCAAAATTAACATTTTTAAACTCAATTTTACCTTTTACTTTACTTTTATCTAAGTGTTTAGTACATTTTTCTTCGGTAGGCATTTCTTTTTCATCTAAAAACTCAAATACACGTTCTGAAGCAGCAGCTGTTGATTGTAAACTTGTCATAACCTGAGCGATTTGTGATAATGGATTAGTAAACAATCTTACATATATCATAAATGCTATAATTACTCCAAAACTTATCATATCATTCATTACTAATATAGAACCAACAACACATACACATACATAACCTAAATTACCAACAAATCCCATAATAGGATACATAAGGCCAGATAAAAATTGACTTTTTTTATTAGATACATATAATTTTTCATTCAATTTATTAAATTCTTTAATTGCTTCGTTTGTACCATTGTATGCTTTAACTACATTATGACCACTATAAATCTCTTCAATATATCCATTTAATTCTCCAATTTCTTTTTGCCTCTTGATAAAGTATTTCTGACTTTTACCAAGTAATAATCCCATAAATGCAAAGCCTATTAAACTAGATACAATTGCCGTTATAGCCATAATATAATTAGTTATAAACATCATAACAATTGAACCAGCAAACAAAGTAATACTACTTACTAAAGTTGCAAAACTATTATTCATATTAGAAGACACAGTATCTACATCATTAGTAATTCTTGATAATACATCTCCTGTTTCATGTGTATCAAAATATTTAAGTGGTAATTTATTAATTTTTTTAGATATATTACTTCTTAAATATTTGGCATAATTGTTTGATATAGTTGTCATAGAATATTCTTCAATATAATTAAATATTGCACTAATGACATATAGTATTGCTAATAGTAAAGCTATATTCTTAACTTTATCTATATTAACACTAGGTTTAACTATTTTAGATATACTTTCTGGCAATTCATCTATAGCAGATAAAACACTACTTGTATCACTAGTATCAATATTATTTAATATAGTACTGAACTGCATTTTATCTTCTGCAGATATTGATTCATCGCTCAAAATACTTTTGATAACTTCTTCGTTTATTTTAGGAGTAATTCCTGCTGATATTTCATCAGTTAAATCAGATAATTTATTTGGAGTTATTAAGGCAATTATAGCGCTTATTAAAGCGAGTAATAATGAAAAGCATAATAACATCTTCCATTTATCTAAACTTTTAAATAACCTTTTTATTGCTCCTTTAAAATCTTTAGATTTTTCAAAATTTTCATTAGGTCTAGGCATTTTCTAATTCCTCCAATCCTAATTGTGATAAGGCAATTTCTTTATATATTTCACAAGTTTTTAATAATTCTTTATGAGTACCTACTCCGACACATTCACCTTTATCTAAAACAATTATTTTATCAGCATTCATTATTGTACCGATTCTTTGAGCCACTATTAAACTAGTAGCCTCTTTTGTATATTTTTTTAATTCTTTTCTTAATATAGCATCTGTTTTATAATCAAGTGCGGAAAATGAATCATCAAAAATATATATTTCGGGATTTCTTGCGATTGCTCTTGCGATTGCTAATCTTTGCTTTTGACCACCACTAACATTAGTACCACCACGAGCAATATGAGCATCATACTTACCATCCATTTTTTCAACAAAGTCAGTACCTTGAGCTATTTCTATAGCTTTTTCTACTTCTTTATCAGTAGACTTCTTCTTACCATTATCACCATACGTTATATTATCTTTAACACTACCAGTAAACATAACTGCTCTTTGTGGTATATAACCAAGAATATTATTTAACTCTTGAAGTTTATAATCTTTTACATTAATCCCATCTACAAATACTTCACCATCAGTAGCATCATAGAATCTTGGAACTAAGTTTATTAAAGTAGATTTACCACTACCAGTTGAACCTATAAAAGCAATTGTATCTCCCTTATTAGCCTTAAAAGAAATATTTTTTAAAATATAATCATCTGCATCTGGATACTTAAATGATACATTTCTAAACTCCACTGTTCCAACTTCTTTAGCATCTTTTCTACTTAATTTACCATCAGTAATTGATGATGTTTCATCTAATAATTCATTAATTCTATTAGCGGATACTTTAGCTCTTGGCCATATCATAAATATCATTGCTAACATTAAGAATGACATAATTACTTGCATTCCATAACTAGAAAATACTACCATATTAGAAAATAGTGTTATTTTATCTAGCATATTCGCCTTATTGATAAGATAAGCTCCAATAAAATAAATACCTAATGTTAAAAAGCGCATAACTATATTCATTATTGGACTCATAATAGCAAAACATCTTTGATTAAATAATTGCATATTTGTTAATTCTTCATTAACTTCATTAAATCTATTTTCCTGATATCCTTCAGCATTAAATGCTCTTATAACTCTAATACCAGTAAGATTTTCTTTAGTGACTCCATTTACTTTATCAATTAATTTTTGTACCTTTTCAAAACGAGGTATAACAATAATCATTAATGTAAATACAGTACATAGTAAAATAACTACACCTCCTGCTGTTAAAAGACTCCATTCAATACTCTTATCTAGTATTTTAGTAATAGCCCATACAGCCATAATTGGTGCTTTAATTAACATCTGCAATCCCATAGATATAAGCATTTCCATCTGTGTCACATCATTAGTTGTTCTAGTGATTAAACTACTAGTAGAAAACTTTTTCATCTCTTCCATACCATAATTTTCAACTTTTTCAAATATCTTATTTCTTAAATTAAGTGAAAATCTAGCGGATATTAATGATGAATAATAACCTACAATAGATGCTGATATCAAACTAGCAAAGGCACATAATAACATATACCCGCCTTCTTTTAAAATATCACCAATAACACTATTTTCACTAGTAATTAATTTAGTAATATTTGACATATAATCAGGTATCTTTAATTCTAACCATACTTGAAAAGCGATTAGAAATACACAAATAACTGCACATATTGCTTCTCTTTTACCTAAATTTTTAAATAATTTTATCATTATCTTCCTCCTTATTAACCTTATATATATTAGTAGTCTAAATGTATTAATTTAACTACTTATGTAATATTATAACATTTTGCTAAAATAGTCAACATCTTATTAAACGAAAAAAACAGGCTATCAAACCTATTCATTCATATCAAAATAAGTATTTAATTTAATAATTATAATTTCCTCTAACATATCATCAATTATATCATTAACTAATATTTCTCTTGGCATATATATCTATCCTCTTTCTAAATATATCTTACCATATCTTAGTTAATGATACTTTACTTTCGACAAAACTTATCATTTTTTTATTTAGAAACTTTTAATACTTGACCAATACTTAATATATTACTATTTTGATTATTAATCTTCTTTAGTTCATCTACTGTTATATTATACTTTCTTGCAATAGAGTATAGATTGTCTCCTTTTTTTACTATATAAGTATTACTACTTTCACTACTAGGTATTTTTAATATTTGACCAATACTTAGTAAATTACTACTTAGATTATTAATCTTCTTTAGTTCATCTACTGTTATATTATACTTTCTTGCAATAGAGTATAGATTGTCTCCTTTTTTTACTATATAAGTATTACTACTTTCACTACTAGGTATTTTTAATACTTGACCAATACTTAATAAATTACTACTTAGATTATTAATCTTCTTTAGTTCATCTACTGTTATATTATATTTTCTTGCAATAAAGTATAGATTATCCCCTTTTTTTACTATATAGGTATTACTATTATTAATATATGTATATATAGCACTTCCTATGGAGTCTCCTAATAAAGGGACATTAGCAATATCTCCATATTCAATAATAATAGTTTCTGCTGGGTTGGTATTTCTGGTTATATAATAATAATCTTTTGCGGTATCACTTGGTAATCTTAATTGATAATATTTATCTACAACATAACCATTATCCGCTAAAGAATTGGCAATATCACTGGCTAAACTATCATTATTTCTCAAAGCATAAATTATTTCATTACTATTATCATTATTCATTCTATTAGATATAATTATCGTATCTTTATCTATGCCAATATTATTTATTTTATTAATTCTATCACTATCTGTTAAAGTAGTATCATTCGTTCTAATAATGGTACTATTAATATTTCTATTTTTTAAATAATTGTTAAGATAATTACTAATATCTAAATTAAAATCTTTTTCAATAATTCCACCTCTAGTTATACCTTCATCTTCTCCTCCACAATCAGCATCTATTATTACTTTTTTCATGATATATCACCTAGTATAACTATATGAAAAAGAAAGAAAAGTATTATTACATTTTCTTATTATTAAAATTATCTATTAATTCTTTTATTTTTCTAAAGCGATGATTTAATCCTGACTTAGTTATCTTTTCTCCATCATTAGTCATTATATCACTTAACTCTTGTAATGAACTTTCTGGATACTTTAATCTATAATCAATAACTTTTTTTAACTTATTATCTAATTCATCATATAATCCTAGTTCTTTTAACTTTTCAATACCTTTAATTTGATTAGAAGAAGTTATAAATACTTTATCCATATTAGCCTGCTCGCAATTATTTAATCTATTAGTCATATTCTTATGATCACGATATATTCTTATATCTTCAAAATACATAACACCATTATAAGCTTTAATAACTCTTAAAAAATCGCTTATTTTTTCGGCTTCTTTTATATAAACCATATAATTCTTTTCTCTTCTAATTATTCTACTATTTAGACTATATTCATTTAACATACTATTAATATATTTAGCATAATCATAATTATCTACTATAAACTCTAAGTGATATCTTGATGTTTTAGGATCATTAACACTACCACACGCAATAAATAATCCTCTTAAATATGCTCTTTTATTTTCACCATCATCAATTAAATATTCTTTAGGATGTGTTAAATAAGAACTATTATTATCAATAATTGATAAATCTTCTAATATCTTTGTATTATTTTTCTTTATTTCTAATATATAATTTATTCCTTTATTAAAATATCTTTTTCTTATTGTAATAGTGGGAGTAATATTATATATATCTTTAAATAGTTTATATATTCTTCTAGCAACTGCGTTATTTTCAACATTAATATATATACTTTCACTAGATGAAGCACTATTTCTAACAATAGCGGATAATTCTGCAATAGATTCGGTCTTACTACATTCTAATCTAGTTATTTCATTTTTTATTTCTGTAGAGAATGTCATATAATACCTCCTTATTTTTATTTACTTCTACTAGATAATGACATACTTTCATTTAAAGATTGTTCATACCTTTTGTGCCAATTTAAATATAATGCACTATCATAAACCCTATTTTCACTTTCAATATATAATGATTCTTTACCAGATCTTTTTAAGGCATCTTCTAAAGATATATTTTCTAGTGCTGGATTCTTATATCTACTTATTGTACCATCCTTCTCAATAACAACACTGCCATCTGTATATTTATATGATTCTAGAAATTTTTCGGCAGTTTTAAATCTTAGAGTATCTTGAATATTAAAAACATTAGTTAAACTTTCTAATTCGTTCATTGCTCTTTCATCATTTCCTTTAACAGCGATACCTATTGTTTTTCTATATCCATCATAGATAAATCTTGCATCTTGTTCTTGATACTCTTGAAATATTTCCATATTTTCTGGTGAAACATTATTTAATAAAACGTATAAATTATTCTCATCATCATTACTAACCCTAAATGTTTCAATATTTTTACTCCATAAAGCCCTACAAGCAGGTAAACACTTTGGAATAATATATTCCTCTGGATTATCCATAACCT
>CAZTTM010000061.1:610-5937 GCA_964616035.1 uncultured Muribaculaceae bacterium | reverse complement strand
TAAAAGTATAATACCCTTGCTCCTTTAACAATTTTTGTAAAGATACATAATAATTATTTGCATAACTAACAAATACTGTTCCATTAGAAGAAGGCATTAATGAAGTAGAAAAAGTAAACTCAGAATCACTACTAGTACCTACTCCAACTTGCGGATAAAAATTACTAAAAAATATACCTTCACTAGCCAATTTATTAATAGTAGGTAATACTTCCTCACCATTAAATGATAAATCCATAACAAACGATTGAAGACTCTCAAAATGTATTACAATAACATTTTTACCCTTAAATATATCAGTATATTCATTATCACTTTCCACAACCTTATTATTGTTATAATAATCAGTAACTTCTTTATATGCATTATCATGTCCAAAAATATTATTTAATTTAGGTTCTAAACTTTGAACTAAATCATCCATCTGATAAATATATATACCAAAGCACTTAACAACAGATACTCTATTCCATAAATTCAAAAATCTATTCCACTCAGCAGAACTAGAACATACAGAACCTAATGATAATATAACTAAAATAGATACTACATACTTCTTCCACATTAACTTAAAGTCACTCTTACGAATATAACTTGTCATAATATTATTCTTTTTCAAATAATTACAATACAATATAATAGCAGGTATTTCTAATAAATAAATAAAATCATATATATGAAAAACATTCTGCATTACTCCAGCATCCATATCTAATATAAATAACGAAGTCATAAGAAGAGAAATAGATACAAAAGAATCATAATAATGATAATATATAGCATTTGCAACACATATACCAGCAGTAATAATACTCCATACTAAATAATACTTAAACCTATTCTTCTCTTTAATTAAAAAAGAAAATGCTCCAACAATTAATAGAAACCCTAAATCAAACAATATTGGTCTAAAATCATAAAAATTACCAACAGTAATAGTTCTAACTAAAATACCGTTAAATAAAGAATAACCAATAAAGAACATAAACATCTTTTCACTTTTAATAAACCTAATAATTTTATTAAAAAACTTTTTTAATTTATTCATAAATTACCTCTTTCTCTCGAATAATTATAACACTATAACTATTATATTTCAATAATAGCATAAAAAAACAGGACATTATATCCTGTTAAATTATCAAATGGCGCCTAATGTAGGACTCGAACCTACGACCTATCGGTTAACAGCCGAGTGCTCTACCGACTGAGCTAATTAGGCATTTATCGCAAATGACTATTTAATTATATAATAAAGTAATCAATTATGCAATACTTTTTTTATTATTTTTTTCACTTTTTTTCACTTTTTTTAGATAATATTAAACTACTCCATACCGTTAAACTTATATAAACTATCTACTGCAACCGCATCAAGTTCCAAATCAGCCCTAATACCAGCCTTATATGCATAGTATCCTGCAGCTCCTATCATAGCGGCATTATCTGTACAATATTTAATTCTAGGTACACTAAAATTATAACCATTATCCCTACATAATCTACTTAAATTATCACGAAGTCCTCTATTAGCAGCAACTCCCCCAGCCATAACTAAATTATGAACACCATATTCTTTCATAGCACGCATAGTCTTTTTAGATAAAACTTCTACTACTCTATTTTGAAAAGAACAACATACATCATTAATTCTTATCTCATTATCTCTTTGCTTTTCATTATGAACTAAATTAACAACTGCACTCTTTATCCCACTAAAAGAAAAATTATAACTATCATCATTTAATGGAAGTGGCAAATTATAAGTATCATTACCAATATGTGCCCTTTCATCAACTAAAGGTCCTCCAGGATAACTAAGGCCTAGTATCTTAGCAACCTTATCATAAGCTTCTCCTACAGCATCATCTAATGTTGAACCAATTTTTTTAAATGAATAATCTTTATCCATATATACTAAGTCAGTATGCCCTCCACTAACAACAAGTGCTATTAATGGAAACTCTAATCTTTTTTCTAAATTATTAGCGTATATATGACCAGCAATATGATGAACAGGTATTAATGGCTTATTACAAACCAAAGATATTGTTTTAGCACATTGAAGACCAATCATTAAAGATCCTATTAATCCCGGTCCATAAGTGACCCCAATAATATCTATATCATCAAGACTCATTTTACTCTCACTAAGTAATTCATCAAGTACCATTGTAATACTCTCAATATGACTTCTACTTGCAATCTCAGGTACAACTCCCCCAAACTTCTTATGAATATCAATCTGTGTTAAAACAACCGTACTAATTTCTTCAGTACCATTCTTAATAATACTCATACTAGTCTCATCACAAGAAGACTCAATTGCTAAACAATATATATCTTTCATTTACATCACCTGCTTTTCCATCAAAATACCATCTTCATTACCATAATAAAACTTTCTTAAAGCTACTTCATTAAATCCAAACTTTTTATACATATGCCTTGCTATCTCATTACTAACTCTAACTTCTAAAGTAATATTAACCACTCTATTAGAAATAGCTTCACTAATTAAATAACTCATTAACTTAGAACCTATCCCCCTATTACGATAATTACTATCTACTACAATATTATTTATTTCCATTCTATCATATATTAAAGCATATTCTAAATAACCTACAACCTCATCATCAATAAGATAATTAACACATCTAACAAAAGGATTATTACTACTGCTATCCACTTCAATTATCATTACTTACTCTCTAACACTTGTGGTAATTTCAAATAATTAGGCACAATAGCATGTGCTGATACCTTTTCCTTATCCATATAATAATTAATAATCTTAACAAAATCTAAATTAACTTTATTAACCTTAATTACCCCCACAACATTAAAATCATTACTAATCACTCTTGGATTATATTCATTATACAATCTAATAACTTCATTAGCAGAACAAAACTTTTCATCAATCACATCATTATAATTACTGTCATATAATCCCACATAATAATTCCCATTATTTGCACTTATTAAAGATAAATAATAATCACTAGTATAATTACAACTAACCGCTAACTCTTTTAAAGAAGAAACTGGTGTAATATCTTTTTTTATTAAATAACCATAAGTCTTTGCTATACTAACGCCAATTCTAACTCCAGTAAAAGAGCCAGGACCATTACATACCATAATATTATTAATATCATTAGCATCTATTCTAGCATCATCTAAACAATTCTTAATAAAACTAGTGGTATATTTAGAATGACCACTAGGCATACAAGCAGTTTTACTAGCTAATATCTTATTTCCCGAAACAATAGCAATATATACATTAATACTACTAGTATCTATAAATAAAGTTATCATATAACATCCTCACATACTTCAACATATCTACTGCCCCTAGGTCGTAAAATAACAAGCCTAGATTCTTCACCAAGAATCATAATTTCAATATCTAATCTCTCACTAGGTAAATAATCTTTAATCATATCTGCCCATTCAATAATAGTTACTCCACCCTTATCAAAATACTCTTCAATACCTAAATTATTAATATTACCAGAAACTCTATATACATCCATATGATATAAAGGAAGCTCCCCAATATATTCTTTAATTATATTAAAAGTAGGAGAACTAACATCACTAATTCCCATAGCATCCGCAAATGCTTTAGCAAATACTGTCTTACCACTACCAAGTTCCCCATTCAAGCAAATAACCATATTAGGAAACTTTTCACTTTCTATATTTTGTGCAAGTTCAATCATTTCACTTTCACTTCTAATAGTTAATTTATATTCATCCATATCTGTCATCCTCATCTTTCATTTTAATTATAACAAAAGATATATTAACAATTCAATACCTATTCATTATTTTTAGTTAAATAGACATATTTATCATAATAATCATTTATTGTTTTTCTATCAAAAGGCATCTCATTTCTTCTAACCATATCTATCAAATTACCAAGTTCATACTTTAAAATAAAATCTAATCTATTTGAATAATGCATTTGCTTTTTATGATATTTATATTCCATACGATCCAATATCTTAAAACTACCATTAGGAAATACTCTTAAATCTAAATCATAATCAATATATTTAATTACTTTATTATCAATAAGTACTGGCGTAGCAATATTACAATAAAAATATATACCATAATCTTTTAACTGACCAATAATATTAAACCACCTATCCCTAAAGAAAAACATAATTGCTGGTTCTTTAGTCTTCCATACCTTACCATCACTATCAATAACTGTTGTTCTATTATTACCAAATACAATATAATCATCATATATATCAAGTACAACTGCCTCATCCCATTGACGATGTAATTTACCATTATGTTTATAACAATGAATCTCCAGTTTATCGCCAATTTTAATACCATCTACATTCATTTATTAATCACCTACTAATTCCCAATAATTCAAATGTATTATACACTATTTTCACTTATTTAACAATAAATATACCAAATTTTATAAACAATATGATATAATCAAATAAAGGATTGATTATATGAAAGCAATTATTAATTTAATTAAATATTTTTTTATTGGATTATATACTATTATAATTTGCCCATTTAAATATTTAATACTAGGAATTATGTATGTATTTATGCCCAAGAAAAGAAAAGAATTACAATACAAAGGAAAACCACTTGTTCCCCTAATAATGATAACACTAAGTCTAAGTATTTACTTTATATCCATATTCTTTATATCAAGATGGTATGTTCAAAATCTTAAAATAGACTATCTTACTAAAACAATTATTAATAATACTAAAGTAATAGAACAAATAGAAGAAAAAGAAAAAAAAGAGAATGTAAATAATAATGTCATAACAACTACCTACATACCAAGTGAACAAAACTCCACTAATGAAAGTTTTATATCTGTTGACTTTACACCATTACTAGAGCAAAATAAAGATACCGTTGGTTGGATTAGAGTAAACAATACTAATATTGACTATTCTATTGTACAAACAACTGATAATGAATATTACCTAAGTCACGACTTTAATAAAAGATATAATATCTACGGCTGGGTATTTGGTGACTTCCGTGATGATTTTACTAAATTTCAAAAAAACACCATCATCTATGCCCATAACACAGGACGCGGAACTATGTTTGCAACGCTTCCAAATACCACTAAAGAATCATGGTATACCAACGAACAGAATCATTACATAAAAATATCCACTCCAACATCAAATACTATATGGAAAATATTTTCCATCTATACTACTTCAGGAGATGATGTCTATTACTTAAAAACATACTTTAATAGCAAAGATGATTACCAAGATTTTCTTAATACCCTAAAAAATAA
Organism: uncultured Muribaculaceae bacterium; assembly: GCA_964616035.1. Classification (GTDB taxonomy): domain Bacteria; phylum Bacillota_I; class Bacilli_A; order RF39; family UBA660; genus UBA6414. The sequence continues at coordinate 614 of CAZTTM010000061.1, read as the reverse complement.
AAGT
>CAZTTM010000061.1:0-600 GCA_964616035.1 uncultured Muribaculaceae bacterium | reverse complement strand
AAAGTATTTATGACTTCAATGAAACATTAACCTCAAATGATAAAATACTTACCCTATCTACATGTGATGGCTCTGGTAAAAAAAGAATTGCCGTACATGCTAAAATGATTAAAGTTGAATATCGTTAAAAATGCCTTTCAAACTGAAAGACATTTTTTATTTACTAACAAGTTCTAAAGCCATACTTAACTGAGCATCATTTTCTGATAAAGGATTATTATAATATGCTTCTGATTGTTCAACATAATCAGTAGGACTAACTCCAACATCATTAATCCAATTACCATTAGGAGTTAACCACTTCTCAATTGTATACTTAATCATAGTGCCATCACTTAACTTAGATACCTGCTGAACAGTACCCTTACCATACGTATTAGTACCTACCACAAAACCATTATAACTTTCTTTAAAAGTTGATGCTAATATTTCTGAAGCAGAACCACTTGATTCATTAACTAAAACCGCAACTGGATAAGTTCTCTTTGCCTTGGTCTTATCTTTTACCGAAGTAGTCTTCTTACCATCATCAAGCTGATAAATAACATCACCTTTTTCTAAAAATAAACTACATATGTCGGTAACACTAGATAAATATCC
>CAZTTM010000060.1:0-5964 GCA_964616035.1 uncultured Muribaculaceae bacterium | reverse complement strand
CTATTGATGGTGGGGGAAATGAAACTACATATTTCATGCCTGCTAAATGTACTAGTGAATATGCCATAAAGAAAACTATTGTTGCTAGTTCTGTTAATACATCTGGTGGTAAGGTATCATTTAGTATTGGTATGAATATAACTACCTTAAGTGATAGTTTTAAAAGAAATACTATGAGGTATGTACTTACTACTAATTCATCTAGTTGTACACAAAATATAGTAGCAAGTGGTAGCTTTAGAGATAAAACAGTAGGTAGTGATGTATGGCTTATAAAGAATGATTATGATAATATAACTAAGTCAAGTAATACTTATACTAAAACATACTATTTATATATATGGTTAGATGAAACAGAAACCCAAAACTTATCAGGAAGTATTTCAGTTAATATGAAAGGAACATCTAGTAATAACCCTAATCTACCAATAGATTATGGTTATGATGATGGGAATGGTACGAATACTTTATTCTATCAAATAAAAAGTAATGCTGATAAATATACAAGAATAGACTTTAGTAAACAATCTAGTGCAGATAATACTAATGGTATATATACAACAACGGCTACTGAAAATAATATTCCCGTATATTATTACCGTGGAGCAGTAGATAATAACCATGTAATGTTTGCAAACTTTTGTTGGCGAATAATAAGGACTACGGAAACAGGGGGAGTTAAGCTTATCTATGATGGAGTACCCTCAAATGGAGAGTGTAATAACACGGGTAGTGATACTACTATAGGTAGTTTTCCTTTTAATACTAATGCTAATTCACCAGCTTATGCAGGATATATGTATAATACAGTTTATACATATAGTAGTAAAGACATGACAACACAAAGTGGTAGCATTGTATTTGGAAATGATATTACATACAATAGTAGTACCAATACTTATACATTAAGTGATACTTATACATTAACTGATACTAGTAATTGGGCAAGTGAATATAGTACGGTTGCTAGTAAATATCACTATACTTGTTTAAGTTCAGGTACTAGTTGTCAGAGTATGTATTATATTTATGCATCAGGTAATAAATATGCTTATTATTTTACATTAACTAATGGTAAGAAACCAATAGATTTATTAAATGAAATGCTTGATTGGAATGTTAACGTTAAAGATTCTAATGCAAAAACTGTAATAGATTCTTGGTATAAAACCAACATGACAAGTTATACATCACAGTTGGAAGATACGGTATTTTGTAATGACCGATCTTATTATAATTTAAATACAAGTGGCTGGAATAAAGATTATAGTAATGCTGGATATTATTTAGAGTTTGGTGCTAGTCAAAGAGATAATAAATCCAAGCCGATTTTGATGTGCCCAAGGCAAATAGATAGTTTTACCGTAAATACGAGTTATGGGAATGGTAGTTTAACATATCCAGCTGGACTATTAACAATTGATGAAAAGGTTTATGCTGGTGATGACTTTTGGGGGGGAAATGTTTCATATTATCTATACAACAATGTGGAAAATACTTTGTATGCTTCTCCATATGCTTTCTTGCACATAGGCACTATGGCATTTCCATACTCGAACTCTAGTGGGTATTATTCTTTCACGACTATAACTTCAAATAATTATATTCGCCCAGTAGTGTCTCTTAAGTCAGGTACAGTATTATCTAGTGGTAGTGGTACAACAACAGATCCTTATATAGTGGGGTAAAAAAATTATCTAAGATGATTCTTAGATAATTTTTGGTTGTAATGATATATTAGGTTATGATATAATTAGTAATGTAAGAATAGAGGGATGATATGTCAGTAAGGAAAAAAAAGAAAGATAAAAAAGAAGATGAGATTACTAAGAATTTATTAATAATAATACCTATATTAATGGTAATATCTATAGTAATATCAGGGGTATCATTATATAAGAGTGCTATTAGAAATAGTAAGAAAGATAATAATAATGATTTAATTATAAGAGAGGGTAGTAGTTTATATACTTATTATAGTAATTATCAAGATTCAAAGATAGAGTCTTTAATTAAGGGGTATTCTGTTAATGATGACTTTTCTATGATTATAGAAGATGTTTATATTACTGATAATAGGACTTATTTAAGTGGTATTATTAAGAGTGGTAAAGTTAATACAGGAGATAGTCTTGAAATAAGTGGAATGAATATTGATAGTATTGAGGTTAAGATTGATAAGATACTTGTTGATGGTGTTAGTACGGATAGTGGGTATATTGGTAATAAAGTTGTATTAATTATTAATGATAAGGTTAATATTGTTAAAGGAGAAACTATTGCTACTAAGGGTAGTTTAATTACTACTAACAATATAACTACTAGAATATATTTATATAAGGAAGATGAAGGTAATAATACTACAATAAGTAAAGAATTAGAATCAAGTATTAATATATCATTATGGAATACAACTATTAGTGGTAAGATAATAAGTATAGATAGTATGATAAGAAGTGGTGAATATACTAATATGGATATTTTATTAGATAAAGATATTACTATTGATATAGGTTATTCCTTTAATATAATAGAAGATAATAATATTATAGGTGTAGGAGTTATTACTAGTGTTAATAATTAGAAAGAAGGTATTAAGATGAGTTTATGGCAAAGTATAGTTTTAGGAATAATACAAGGTGTAGGAGAGTTTTTACCAATATCTTCTTCAGCACATTTAATAATTATTCCATATTTATTTAATTTTAATTTAAATATGACAGAGAGTGAGAAGTTAGCATTTGATGTAGCATTACATTTGGGTACATTAATGTCAGTACTTATAGTTTATTTTAAAGATTGGCTAAAGTTAGTAGGGGGAGTATTTAGAAAAATTGTTAAAAAGAAAAATAATTTTAATAATAGAATGTTTTGGTATTTAGTAGCTGCTACAATTCCCGGAGCGGTAGTTGGTATGTTATTTGAAGATGTTATTACTAATGTTGTTAGAGAAAATGATTTAATTATTGCTATTTGTTTAGCAGTTATGGGTGTACTTATTTATTTAGGAGACAAATGGGCAAGTGAACATTATACTAAAGAAACTAGTTTTAAAGAGTTAACATTTAAACAAACATTTATTATTGGTTTATCACAAGCTTTAGCGGTTATTCCTGGCTTTTCTAGAAGTGGTACGACAATTCTAGCGGCTAGACTTATGGGGGTATCAAGAGAGGCTGCAGCTAAGTTTACTTTCTTATTATCAACGCCAATTATTTTTGGAGCTGCTATTGTTAATATTGGTGATTTAATTATTAGTAAAGAAATAATTGTAGGTATTATTACTTCAATGATTGTCGGACTTCTTTGTATTAAGTTTTTATTATCATATATTAAGAAACATGACTTTTCAGTATTTGCTTTTTATAGAGTATTAATTGCTATTGTAATAGTTTTAAAATTAATTATAACTGGATAAAAAATAGAACACTTAATTTTGAGTGTTCTTTTCTTCAAACATTTTTGCCACAGTAGGACTATTATTAGTTAATTTTTTAATAGTTAAATCTTCAATCTTATTATTAGCAAGACGTAGATTATTTTCACTAGATATTAATGAATCTTTAATCTTTTGTAAGTGATCCATTGATTTATCAATTTCTTCAATGGCTTTTTTAAACTTCTCACTAGCTAAACGATAATTTCTACCAAAGCCTTCTTTAAATGAATTAATATTATCTTCAAAGTGTGAGATATCAATATTTTGATTTTGTACTATTTGAAGTTCTTTTTTATATTCTAAAGTATTTAAAGCAGCTCCTCTTAATAGAGTAATTAAAGGTATAAAAAATTGTGGTCTAATTACATACATTTTAGAATATCTATGAGACATATCAACAATACCAGTATTATAGTATTCATTATCTATTTCTAACAGTGAAACTAATACTGCATATTCACAATTCTTTTCTTTACGATCTTTATCTAATTCTTTTAAGAAATCTTCATTCTTATGTTTAGAACTTGTTTCATCAGCTTCATTTTTCATTTCAAACATAATAGAAATAATTTCTATTCCATCTTCATCATATTCTCTAAATATAAAATCCCCTTTAGAGCCTGTTTTAATATCATTATCTTTTTCAAAATAAACATTACCAAATAATGGCCTTAATTTATTAAATTCATTATTACAGTGTTGCTCTAACGATTCTCCAATCATCTTAGTAGATTGTCTAGCTTTAAAATCTTTATAATAAGCTATCTGTTCATCTTTATTTTTTATTTTATCTTCATATTGTTCTTTTAAAGATTTTTCTTTAAGTAGATAAGTATTATTACTATTTTCTAATTTATTATTTAAATCATTTATTTCTTTTTCTTTTTCACTTAAAGCATTTTTTAATACTAATTCTTGATTGGTATCTTTTAATTTAAGTTCATTTTGCAAGTTAGTAATAGCTAATTCTTTTTTATTTATTTCATCACTATATTTTTTTTCTAATTCAATTTGGACTAGTTTAATAGAGTTTTCTTTATCTTTTTGATATTCTTTATCTCTTAAAGTAATTTCTTTATTAAACTCATTATCTCTTACTTGTTTAACAATAGATGCATAATCACTTTCATCTATTTGAAAAATAGTACCACAGTTTGGACATTTTATTTCATTCATTATATCACCCAAACTAATTGTACTATTTTTTTTTACAAATGTCATCTATATATTTAATATTGATTTATCATTCTACATTTATTCATTTTATATTTCCAATATTCTTCATGTATTCTTCTAGCAAAATCATTAGCTTTATTAAAATAACTTTGATAATAATCTGTATTACCTAGATTAGAAAACGCTACTACAATATATGGATTATTTGCAAATATAATTGAAACATCATGAATAACAGTACCACTCCAACCAGATTTATTAGCAACTAAATAATTATTATAACTTTTTATAAACTTTGGACTAGCATTTAAAAAATTATTCATAACTTCTTTACCATATTCTTCATTCTCTAAGTAGAAGCGATATAATTCACTCATATATATAACTGCATCATGAGCATTTGTAATTCCCCAATTGGTATTTACGGAAAATATTGCTGTTGTACCTAATGAATGCCAAAAATTATACATATTTTCTCTACCATATTTATCCATTAACATATTATGAGCAGCATTATCACTATAAACGGTTGAATAATTTACTAATGTTCTAATACTATAATTAACATTAAAACTAGTATTTCTTAATACACCACTACCAGTATTATAATATTTTTGTGTATAAGTTAGTTCCTCATCTAAGTTTATTTTCCCTTGACTCGCCATTTCATATATATATAAATCAGTAGGTCCTTTAATAGTACTAGCGGTAAATATAGATTGATTTTCGTTATAACTTATCATAAATCCTGTATATATATCTTTATAAGCAAATGCAAAATAATTATTAGATTGATTATAATAACTATTAAGTTCATAAATAATAGATGTAATACTTTCAGGTAAATCATTTATATCAATCTTTTCATTAATACAATTAACAAGTTCTGATGCAGCAACTCCTTTAATTAAATCTGTTGATATACCATTCCCTTCATCTATATTTACTTGTTCCGATTCTTTTTTTTCTATTACCGTAAAATAATTTTCATATTTTTCTGCTTTATTATGGAAATAAAAAGTTTTACCAACCGATAAACAAGTAAATGTAAAAATTAGTGATGACATAACTAAAGTAAACTTTTTATTTCTATATATACTTTTTATATAGTTAATATATCTATTATCTTTACTATTATCTTTAAATATCATCTTACTATTATCTTTAAATATATTTTTTTCTTTATTTCTTATTTTATAAAATTGTCTAAATCATTTTCTCATTATTTAACATACCTCTATAATAATAGTATAGCATATATTTAAAAAAACTACACTAATTAATGTAGTTTATCCAGGTTAAAGACATGAAAAAAATTTAAAAATTGAATTTATATCTTTATTTATACA
>CAZTTM010000059.1:0-5990 GCA_964616035.1 uncultured Muribaculaceae bacterium | reverse complement strand
ATATACTTAATAGTTGTTCAGCAGCATCTAAATCAAAATCTTTTTCAACATTTTCTTCTGCTTTTTCTGTATTAGTACCTTCACCCATTAATTTATCATAGACTATATAACTACCTAAAATAACTACAATGACTAAAAGTATTTTAGATAATAATTTTAATCTCTTATTTTCTTTTTCCATTTTTTATTCCTCTTAGGCTTTAACTACATCTTTAAATATATAATGTCCATTTTCATTTTCAAATATAAAATTATATTCATCAAAGTATTGTAATTCTTCATCTATAAAGTTTTGCTTTTCACTCCATTTATATGTTTTATCTGTATAAGGTGATTTAAAATCGTCTAGTGTATGCTCTAATATCATAGCATATGCAACTTTTACTTTTAATTCATCACCTGAAACTTTAGCACTAATAACTTTATATTCCCAAGGCCAAGGCATTCCACTCATATTAGGATGTGCTTCCACAAAATAATCTTTAGTTTCAATATATGCTAAATATCCTAATCCCCTGGCGTACATATATCTCTTTTTTTCAAGTAATGAATTACTTCCAAATAAATATTTATAAGTTGCATTAATATCATCATACTGAACTGTAGCCTCAACATCTGAAGCATAGCATACACTTTCATTAGCAATATTTTTACATTCGTCACCCCATGCACTTGAACTTAGAGTTTTTACTTTTGTATGTTGTGTATATTCATAAGCAATCCATGCTTTATATGCATCTTCAGCACCTTCTACGCAACTATTACATGTTTCATCAGTTTCACGCCTTCCTTCTGCACTTCTATAACTTAATATTCCTGAATATATACTTAATAGTTGTTCAGCAGCATCTAAATCAAAATCTTTTTCAACATTTTCATCTACTTTTTCTGTATCAGTACCTTCACCCATTAATTTATCATAGACTATATAACTACCAAAAATAACTACAATGACTAAAAGTATTATAGATAATAGTTTTAATCTTTTATTTTCTTTTTCCATTTTTTACTCCTTTTTAATATACTAAATAGAGCAATTAATGCTCTATTTAGTTTGTGGTAATGAACTAATATTTCCTGCTAGGTAATTAGTTATTATTTCAGCATCAGTACTATCTACTTTGCCATCTGCATTAACATCTGCAGCGGCTAAGTTTATATTAACATTTCTGCCATTTATATATTGTGATATGATTATAGAATCTTTACCACTTACTTTACCATCACCATTAGCATCTCCATATAATACCCAATTTGCTGTATATGTTTTATTGCCAGTAGTACCACTTGTTATTGTAATATTCTTTTGGGCTGTTGTGCCATTACTTCCTGTCCATCCTGCAAATGCATATCCTTCTTTAGTTGGTTCATATAATGTGTATGGTAATGATGCTTCAGCATATTTAGTTATATTCCTTGTTGTTTCTTTGCCACCATTTAAATTATATGTAATACTATAAGTATTTCCCGTACTATATGGTAGTGTTATATCATGATCTGATAGATATTTTAATAATATTGTTGAATCAACATCATCTATTTTACCATCTGTATTAACATCCGCTGCTGTTTGATTTATACTTACTTTTTTACCACTTATATATTGTCCTAATAGAATAGAATCTTTACCATTTATACTACCATCACTATTTACATCTCCATACATTACCCAATTTGCTGTATATGCTTTATTACCAGTAGTACCACTTGTTATAGTAATACTCTTTTGTGGAGTTGTGCCATTACTTCCTGTCCATCCAGTGAAAACATACCCTTCACGTGTTGGTTCATATAATGTATATGGTAATGATAATTCTGCATATTTAGTTATATTTCTTGTTGTTTCTTTACCTCCATTTAAGTCATATGTAATACTATAAGTATTTCCACTATTATATGGTAATTTTATATCATGCCCTGCTAAATACTTTAATAATATTGTTGAGTCAACATCATCTATTTTACCATCTGTATTAAGATCAGCTGCTGTTTGATTTATACTTACACTTTTACCGCTTATATATTGTGCTAACAGAATAGAATCTTTACTATTTATTTTACTATCACTATTTACATCACCATATATAACCCAGTTAGCTGTATATGTCTTATTACCAGTAGTACCGCTTGTTATAGTAATACTCTTTTGTGGAGTTGTGCCATTACTTCCTGTCCATCCTGCAAAAACATATCCTTCTCTTGTAGGTTCGTTTATTGTATATGGTAATGATATTTCTCCATATACAGTTATATTTCTTGTTGTTTCTTTACCACCATTTAAATTATAACTTATACTATATGAATTACCACTATTATATGGTAGTGTTATATCATGTCCTGTTAAGTATTTTGATAATATTGTTGAATCAACATCATCTACTTTACCATCTGCATTAACATCTGCAGCATTAAGATTAATATTTGTATTTGTTGCTCCACCAACATATTTTGCTACTACAATTGAATCTTTACCATTAACATTTCCATCACTATTAGCATCTCCATATTTAATCCAATTAGCAACATATTTCTTATTACCAGTTGTTCCAGTTATTAGAACAAGATCTTTTTGTGGAGTTGTGCCATTACTTCCTGTCCATCCTGTAAATACATAACCTTCACGTGTTGGTTCATATAGTGTATATGGTAATGTAATATCAGCATATCTTGTAATATTTCTATTTGCAACAGTACCGCCTTGTAAATCATAGATAATACTATAAGACTTACCACTATCATATGGTAATGTTATATTCCAACCTGCTGAATATTTAGTTAATATACTAACATCAATATCATCTACTTTGCCATCTTCATTAACATCCGCAGCATTAAGATTAATATTTACATCTGTTGTACCATTAACATATTTTGTCATTATCATTATATCTTTACCATTAACAGAACCATCACTATTTGCATCTCCATATATTACCCAATTAGCTGTATATGATTGATCTCCTGTTGTGCCACTTTTTATTTCAAGATTTTTTGTAGGTGTTGTTCCATTGCTACCTGTCCAACCAATAAATGTGTATCCTTCACGTGTTGGTTCATACAATGTATATGGTAATGATATTTCGGCATATCTTGTAATATTTTTTGTAGATTCTTTACCACCATTTAAATTATAAGTTATATTATATACATCTCCTGCATCATATGGTAAATCAATATCCCATCCTGCTACATAACCTTTTAATATAGCAAGATCTATATCATCAATTATATTATCTTCATTTAAATCAGCTACCTTAGTATCTATATTACCATTATATAATCCATTTATATACTGTACCATGATAACTAAATCTTTAAGATTAACTTTATCATCATCATTTATATCCCCATACATGATTTCTTCATTAGATACAACCTCAGTATTATTCATACTTAAGTTGCTTGTTTTTAAATCACTTTCTTGAGGACAAGAACTTTTTGTAGTTTTTGAACTTATAACTACTTTATCATTTTTGTATTCTATAGATAGAACACAATCAGTCATACTTTCATTCGTTAAAGGATTTACTACTTTATCGCTACTATTAGCGGCTAAATATCCTTTTTCAACAAGTGTTTCTATAGATACTTCACTATCATAAGTACATCTTCCTGTAGAAACACATTCCAAATAATAAGCTTCGCTAGCTTTTACTATATTATCAATAAGTGATTCATATTTATCTTTGCTATTTACTTTTTTAAAGAAATATGCTGAAGTTCCAATTATTGCTGATAGAACCACTGCTATTACTAATATACCTATTATAGCAAAACCTTTCTCATTTTCTTTATTATTCATTTATATACCTCACTTCATATTATTACTTTTCTACTGTAAATATCTCTTGATGTACGTTGCTTGATTGAGCCAAATCTGTATATGGAATAGTTATAATATTAAGATTACCATCTTTATCAACAAAATATGATATAGTTTCATTTGCAATATAATCATTTAATATTTTGTAAGCTATATCATAACAATTTTTTAGGTTATCAGTATAATAACAGTTTGTTGTTAAATCAACATTAAACTTACTTCCTACACTATCCATATATATCTTGATTGCTTTTTTTTCTTCGGCTAATATTGTATTTTCATTATATCCAAGCCTTGATATCATTTCATCATAAGTAATTTTTTTACCTGTTTTTATATCAAAATTATATGTTTTAAATTCATATATTTTTGGATCGCGATATTCAACGACAACTGATAGAATGTCATTATATTTATATGTTGTATATGATGTAGAATAACTACAATCATGACTTTCTATAGCACACTGGTCAAAATTTTTAGCTCTTTCTACATATAATGATTGTAGTTCACCATTTGCAACCCCCGCATCATAAGAACTAATATTTATATATGGTATTTTTATATTGCTTATTTTTTCATTTTCTCCATATCCTGTATATTCTGTATATTTATTATCATATAAGTTTGTATAATCAGCATCATATACATAATCTTTATTATCATCTAATTTTATACTAGTTTCTTCTATATTAGTACCTTTACTCATTAGTTTATCATAGACTAAATAACTACCTAAAATAACTACAATAACTAGAAGTATTACAACCAATAATTTTAACCCTTTTTCATTTTCTTTACTATTCATTTATATACCTCACTTCATATTATTATTTTTCTACTGTAAATACATATTTTGCAATTTGAGTAGCTTCACCTAAGGTTGTGTATGGTATAGTTATAATATTAAGATTACCATTATCATCAGAAAAATATAATATAGTTTCATTTGCAATATAATCATTTAATATTTTGTAAGCTATATCATAACAATTTTTTAGGTTATCAGTATAATAACAGTTTGTTGTTAAATCAACATTAAACTTACTTCCTACACTATCCATATATATCTTGATTGCTTTTTTTTCTTCGGCTAATATTGTATTTTCATTATATCCAAGCCTTGATATCATTTCATCATAAGTAATTTTTTTACCTGTTTTTATATCAAAATTATATGTTTTAAATTCATATATTTTTGGATCGCGATATTCAACGACAACTGATAGAATGTCATTATATTTATATGTTGTATATGATGTAGAATAACTACAATCATGACTTTCTATAGCACACTGGTCAAAATTTTTAGCTCTTTCTACATATAATGATTGTAGTTCACCATTTGCAACCCCCGCATCATAAGAACTAATATTTATATATGGTATTTTTATATTGCTTATTTTTTCATTTTCTCCATATCCTGTATATTCTGTATATTTATTATCATATAAGTTTGTATAATCAGCATCATATACATAATCTTTATTATCATCTAATTTTATACTAGTTTCTTCTATATTAGTACCTTTACTCATTAGTTTATCATAGACTAAATAACTACCTAAAATAACTACAATAACTAGAAGTATTACAACCAATAATTTTAACCCCTTTTCGTTTTCTTTTGTCATTTTCTCACCCCTTCTATTATTTATTTTGTAATAATATTGTTTACATACTGAAAAAAATCATTATTTTATTATTATTTAACTTTTTTTATGAGGATAAGTTAGCAATATGGATAATAATGATTTCTTTCTTATAATCCCCTCCTCTTCTTTGCATGTCTATATTATATCATAAAAACTTCAACTAGGCGACATATTTTTTATTTTTTTTATGGAATAATGATTGTTGATAAGGAGCATATGACTTTTATGGGGAAATATAGTAAATATTCATTATCTATTCAAGTAAGAAAAAATATTAGAAAATATAGACTATTAAGGAATTATACTTTACAAGAATTAGCAGATAAGACTGATTTAACACATGGTTATGTTAGAGATTTGGAGTGTTTAACTATTGATAAGACTCCATCACTTGAAACAATAGGAAAGTTTGCTGATGCTTTAGATATTGATATTAAGCAATTATTTGATGATATAGATATAGAGCACTAATTAATATGATATAGAAATATTAGTTAGTGCCATTTTTATAA
>CAZTTM010000058.1:0-6015 GCA_964616035.1 uncultured Muribaculaceae bacterium | reverse complement strand
TATTATAGTCACAGATAGAGATAAGGTTTTAGCTATTTCTGGTTCTCTTAAAAAAAAATATCTTGGTCATGAAATTAGTGATGTTATTGGAAATATGATTGAGCGTCGGGATAACTTCGTAGAAAATAAAAAAAAGAATATTACTTTAACCAATGAAGATGATGAGTATGGGTATTATGCTTTTAGTACTATTATTAATAATGGTGATGCTATTGGGTGTGTAATTATTTTATCGCTTGTTAATCCAATTATGGAAAATGATGAAAAAATGGCTAGTATAATAGCTAAACTTCTTGGTGGAGAGTTTATAGATTAGACTTGATATTTGAAAAGTCATATGTTATAATATGGGTGTTTAACGGAGAAGGAAAGAGTAATAGTGATTTTTTATAGAGAGTCTATGATGATGGAAATTAGATATGATAGCTATTATATATGGTTCTGGAGTTATCTTAACTTTTGTTTAAGCGGTAGTGCGTTATAGCTATAAGTGTATAATTGTAGAATTATAAAGTAAGGTGGTACCGCGGATATTAAATTCGTCCTTAGTTGGATGGATTTTTTATTTTTGGTATTTATGAGAGGAGAATAGGTATGGAAAAGAAAAAGTTTTATATAACAACACCAATATATTATCCTAGTGCTAATTTTCATATTGGTCATTGTTATACTACAATAATTGCAGATGCTATTGCAAGATATAAGAGGCAGAATGGGTTTGATACTTTCTTTTTAACAGGTTCAGATGAACATGGACAGAAAATAGAGAAAAAGGCTATGGAAGCAGGAGTGAGTCCTAAAGAATATGTTGATAAGGTAATAGAAAATGCTAAGGATTTATGGGCTTCTCTTGGTATTTCATATGATAAATTTATAAGAACTACTGATCCTGAGCATGTTGAAACTGTTCAAAAAATATTTAAACGTTTATATGATCAGGGGGATATTTATAAAGGAGAATATTCTGGATTATATTGTACTCCTTGTGAAGCTTTTTGGACAGAGTCTCAACTTGTTGGCGGTAAATGTCCAGATTGTGGAAGAGCTGTTGAAGAAGCACATGAAGAAGCATATTTCTTTAGATTAAGCAAGTATGCTGATAGGTTAGTTGAGTATATTGAAACACATCCAGAGTTTATTCAGCCAGTATCTCGTAAGAATGAAATGATTAATAATTTTATTAAACCTGGATTGCAAGATTTATGCGTTTCACGTACTAGTTTTAATTGGGGAATTCCTGTTTCATTTGATACTAAGCATGTTGTTTATGTATGGATTGATGCTTTGAGTAATTATATTAGTGCTTTAGGCTATTTAAGTGATGATGATTCTTTATTTAAAAAGTATTGGCCAGCAGATTTGCATATAGTTGGCAAAGAAATAGTAAGATTTCATACTATAATATGGCCAATTATGTTAATGGCTTTAGATTTACCTTTACCTAAACAAGTATTTGGCCATGGTTGGTTAGTTATTAATGGTGGTAAAATATCTAAAAGTTTAGGTAATTATAAAGATCCTAGAGAATACATTGAGGCTTATGGTAAAGATGCTGTACGTTATTTTGTATTAAGAGAAGTTCCTTTTGGTAGTGATGGTAATTTTTCTGAAGAGGCACTTGTTAATAGAACTAATGCAGACTTAGCTAATGTCTTAGGAAATCTTGTTAATCGTACTATTGCGATGAATAAAAAATATTTTAATAATATTGTTGTTAGAGGCAATGATAAGACTGAGTTTGATGATGATTTGATTAATCTTGTTATTTCTACTAAGGATAATGTTGATAAATATATGGATGAATTAAAGATTCCTGAGGCTATAGATGCTATTATGGAGATATTTAAAAGATGTAATAAGTATATTGATGAGACTACTCCTTGGATTTTAGCAAAAGATGATAATAGTCGTGAAAAATTAAAGACTGTTATATATAATTTGCTTGAGTCTATTAGAATTGGTGCTATATTGTTAAGTCCTTTTTTACCTGATACTAGCGAAGAGATATTTAGACAGTTAAATACTTCTGTTAAGCATCTAGATACAGTATCATCTTTTGGCCATTTAGTAGAGGGTTCTAAATTAAACGATCCAGTTCCTTTATTTAAGAGAATAGATAAGACCACAGAGTAATTTGTGGCTTTTACGTTTGAAGTGTAAAATATTATAAATATTATATATTTGTTTACTTTCTTTTTTAGATTTGTTATATTTAGGATGTAGTAGTTGCAGTTTTAGAAAAAAGGAGCTAAGATGAAGACTATAATTCAGGAATGTATTTTGGAGTTTTACTTGGTTGTATTTTTGATGTTTGTTGGTTTTAATGCCTTTGTATATAAAAATGTTATTGATATTTGCTATTTTGTGATAGCGGGTATAATAATTAGTAAGTATTTGCTTTCTTCTTTTAGAAATAGATAAACTATAGTAATTATAGTTTTTTCTTATGATTGGAGGTTTAATAATGATAGATACACATTGTCACATTTTAAGTGAGTATTATGATAATATTGATGAAGAAATAGAAATGATTAAAGAAGCTGGGGTAAAGGCTATTATAGTTAATGGTACTAATATTACAAATTGTAAGGAAGTTTTGAGTCTTGTTTCTAAATATGATATAGTCTATGGTGCTATTGGTTTTCATCCAACTGAGTTAGATGGTGTTGAACTTGAGTGCCTTGATTTTATTGAAAAGAATATATCTAATGATAAAATTGTGGCTATTGGAGAGATTGGACTTGATTATCATTATGATAATACTGCTAAAGAAAAGCAACAATTATTTTTTAGAAAACAGTTAGATATTGCTAGTAAATATCATAAACCTGTTATTATACATAGTAGAGATGCGATAGGTGATACATATAATATATTAAAAGAATATTCAGTGAGTGGTGTTCTTCATTGCTATTCGGGTAGTTTAGAAATGGCTAGAGAGTTTATTAAGTTAGGTATTTGCCTTGGTATTGGTGGTGTATGTACTTATAATAATGCAAGGAATATTATTGATGTTATTAAAAATATTGGTCTTGAATATATATTATTAGAAACAGATGCACCATATTTAACACCTGTTCCATATCGGAAGAATGTTAATAGTCCTAAATATTTAGGGGTTATAGCAAATAAAATTGCTTATATAAAGGAAATTAGTTATGATGATGTTGTAAGGACTACTTCGGCTAATGCTGGGAGGGTATTTGACATTTATAGATAATTATGATAGAATTATTATTGCCTGAAGAAGAAAAGGCTAGATTAATGGAGTTATTTTTTATTTAATTTTGTTAGTTGTGCTTTAATAATAAGAGGTGATTATATGAAAAAAATAGTACCTGGTACCCTGATTGTTTTTGGACAATTAATGGTTGCTTTACTATTTTTAGTATTTTTGTTTTCTAAAGCAGATAATAAATATCAGGAAGTTGTGGTTTTAGAGAACAATAATTTAAACAAGACAGAAGATGTAATTTCAGGGTTATTTGTAGTAAATTCTTTATTGCAAAATGATGAAGAGAAAGAAGAAGAATTAGTTGACTTAATTGATGCTACTATTCATAATGAGTTAGATACGGTTGAGGAGACTGAAAATAATAGTGTTAGTTATTTAGCTGATGAGTTTTATTTGAAATATAAGACTGATGAAGCAATGGGATTTAATGTTTCAGTAAATAATAATACATATGATGTTAGTGGTAGTGATTTAGATTTACTTATTGCTGTTATATGTGTTGAAGCAGGAGATAGTATTGATGATGCTTTAGCGGTTATTTCTGTTATATTAAATAGATGTGATTCTGATAAATGGGGTAATTACTTTGGCCGTAATCCTATTAGTCAGATAACTGCTCCTAATCAATTTGAAGTATATTTTAAAAATATGTATTATAGTTATTTACCTTCTGGTAAGAATTATAATAGTGCTAAATATAATTATGTTAAAGAAGCTGTTTTAGATGGATTAAATGGTGTTAGAAACAATAATTATTTAGGATTTAGATCATGGGAGAGTTATAGTTATAGTAATAATTATATTTCTGATCATGGTAATAGATATGGATTTAATTAAGAGGAATATTCCTCTTTTTATGTTATGGAGGTAATATGGATTTTAATTTTAAGAAGTCACTTGGTCAAAATTTTCTTCGTGATAAAAACATTATTAATAAAATAATTGATGGTGCTGAAATAGATAAAGATACTTTAGTTATTGAAATAGGGCCAGGAGATGGGTCTTTATCTTATGATATTATTAATAAATGTGGATATGCTTATTTATTTGAAATTGACAATAGACTTGAAGATAGTTTAAGAAATAAATTGAGTTGTTATAGTAATTTTACTTTATATATAAAAGATTTTTTAGAGGCTAGTATTGATGATATAAAAGAGATAAATAATTATCAAAAACTTTATATTGTAGCTAATTTACCTTATTATATAACAAGTCCTATTATAATGAAGCTAGTTAATGAGTTTAGTCCTGATAAAATTGTTATTATGATTCAGAAAGAAGTAGCTATGCGTTTTTCTGCATCAGTTAATACTAGAGACTATGGATATATATCAGTAATACTTTCTTATTATTATGATATTAAGCGGCTTGTTGATGTCTCTAGGAAATGTTTTGTTCCCGAGCCTAATGTTGATAGTGCTGTTATTGTAATGAATAAAAAGAGTGATATAGATAAGTGTTTTAATTATGACTTGTTTTTGAAATTAGTAAAAGATGCTTTTCAATTTAAGCGTAAGAATTTAAAAAATAATTTAAAGAGATATGATTTGAATATTATTAGTAAGGTATTAGATGAGTATGATTTATCTTTAACTGATAGAGCAGAGAATGTACCTCTTGATGCGTTTATTGATATAGTTAATAAATTAGGTTAAAATTAGATTGTTATGCAATCTTTTTTTCATATATATATTTATTTATCATATAATTTGATAGGTGAATGTATGTTTAATATTGGTGATTATGTGACACGGAATTCATATAATAATGATGTTGTGTTTAAAATAGTTAGTATTGATGATGATTTATATTATTTAAAGGGTGTTAATGTAAGATTATGTGCAGATAGTTATAAGGATGATTTAAAATTATATAATAATGATAGTGAGAATAATGATATTTTTCTTCCTTCAATAGAGGAGTATAGAAAGTTAAATAGAAGTGAGTATTTTTATTTACCCGGTAAGATATTACATTTAGATGGTGATAAAGAGTATTTAGATAGTTGTTTAGATTTTTATAAAAAAAATAAGTTAAGAGCATTTGGGGTATATTTTAAAGAAGTAGATTTAGCTAGTAATATAGTATCTCTTCTTCAAAAGTATACTCCAGATATTGTTGTTATAACAGGGCATGATGCTTATTATCGTAAAAGAAAGAATGGTTCTAAGTATAAGAATACATCTAATTTTATTGATTGTGTTAAAATGGCACGTTCTTATGAAAAGTCTCATCAAAAGTTAATTATTATTGCTGGGGCTTGTCAGTCTGACTATGAAGAATTGATTAAAGCGGGTGCTAATTTTGCGTCTAGTCCTAAAAGAATTAATATTCATGCTTTAGATCCAGCTATAGTAGCGGGTTGCATGGCTTTTTCAGATATTAATAATAATATTGATTTAATTAATATTTTGGAAAAGACAAAGTATGGAGCTGCGGGAATGGGTGGAATTATTACAAAGGGTACAATGTATACTGGGTATCCTAGGGAATAGGAGATATATGTATAATATAAAAAAAATAAAAAATGAATTATCTAATCATTCTAATGAAATGGTTAAAATAATTTCTTTTGGAAATCGTAATAGGGTAGATGAGTTTTTTGGAATAATTGATAAATTATATAATAATATATTTACTATTAAACAATTTGATAATTCAATTAAATGTTTTACTTATCGAGATATTCTTATTAGAAATATTAAAGTGTGTTTTGAAAAAGGTTACAGTTCAGTCAAGAGATAGATAATTTAATCTATCTTTTTTTAATTACAATT
>CAZTTM010000057.1:0-6135 GCA_964616035.1 uncultured Muribaculaceae bacterium | reverse complement strand
TTATTAAAAATGAAGAGTTTATTTAATGGCAGTGATATAAAAAGTATTAGCCGTGATAGTAGTTATGTAAGTGTAGTATTTAATGAAAATACTTATAACGGTATGAGTATAGATGATTTAATTAGTAAATTTAGTAATTTAGAAGAAATTATCAAAGAATAAAGAGGGTTGTTATGAATAATAAAAAAGCTGATAATTTATCATATGATAAAAAGAAAAGTATTAATGATTTAGATAATAAAATATATGACAATAAAAAGAAAATGAACGAATTAGTAAAGATTCAAGAAACATTAATATCTATTGATGTATCAATTAATGAATGTATTAATAAATTATCAAGATCTATGAAAAGAGATAAAGATTCTATTATATATAGTGATATGCAAGATACTAATAGAAAAAATTTATTTGAATCATTAGATTTAATTGAAAAAGATATAAGTACTCTTAAAGATAATATAGAAGAATTAAGAGTAAAAAAAGAAGAAATAAAAGAAGAAAAAGATGAAGAAAATAAGTAATTAAACTTATTTTTTTTAAAATATCATGAAAAATATTTGTATTATTAAGTTATTTATGATATATTATTTATGGCTTTTCTTAGATTAGCACAAATATTGATTTATATATCTAGTGCTTATTTATAAATAGGTGATATATAAAGTAGAGATATTTGGAAGAAAAAACAAAAGGAGGAAAAAATATGTCAGTAGTAGCAATGAGTTATTTACTAGAAGGTGGAGTACAATTTGGTCATCAGACTAAAAGATGGAATCCAAAAATGAAAGAGTATATTTACTCTACAAGAGATGATATTTATATCATGGACTTACAAAAAACACAAGATTCACTTGAAAGAGCATATAATGCTTTAAAGAAAATAGTAGAAGATGGTGGGAAGGTACTATATGTAGGTACTAAGAAACAAGCATCTGAAGTATGTATTGAAGAAGCAAACAGAACAGGTATGTATTATATGACTGAAAGATGGTTAGGTGGAACATTAACTAATTTCAGAACTATAAGAAAGAGAGTTTATCGTTTATCAGAAATTGAAAAGATGGAAGAAGACGGAACTTTTGAAAAATTACCTAAAAAAGAAGTAGTTGATTTAAAGAAAGAATATGATAAGTTAAATAAGAACTTATGTGGTATTAGAGATATGGAAAAATTACCACAAGCAGTTATTATTGTAGATTCAACTAAGGAATATAATGCTATTAGAGAAGCTAATAAGTTAGGTATTCCAGTATTTGGATTAATTGATACTAACTGTGATCCTGATAATATTGATTATGTAATACCAGGAAATGATGATGCTGTTAAATCAATTAAAGTAGTATTAGGAGCTTTAACTAATGCTATTGCAGAAGCTACTGGAAAAGAAGTAGTTGACTATGTATCTGAAGATGAATCTAGAAAACAAGTAAGAAACTTTGAAAAAAATAATGACAAAAATGAAAAGAATAACGAAAAGAAATTTGACAAAAGAGTAAGAAAAGATGTTCAAACTGAAACTGTTGTTGAAAAGCCAGAAGTAGTAGTTAATAATGAAACAAAGATTGACTTAACTATTCTAACAGTAAGTGAACTTCGTGAACTTGCTAAGAAGAAAGAAATTAAAGGTTATTCAAAATTAAAAAAAGAAGAACTAATTGATGCTTTAAAATAAAAAAGAGAGGAGCGCTTTATGATTAGTGCAAGTATGGTAAAAGAACTAAGAGAGACAACTGGTGCTGGAATGTTAGATTGCAAGAAAGCATTAGAAGAATCAAATGGTAATATGGAAGAAGCAATTACTTGGTTAAGAGAAAAAGGCATATCTAAAGCTGCTAAGAAATCTAGTAGAATAGCTGCTGAAGGTCTTGCTTTGACTAAGGTAAAAGGTAATAAAGCTATAATTCTTGAATTAAACTCTGAAACTGACTTTGTTGCAAAAAATGATGAGTTTAAGAATCTTATTAATATAGTTGCTGATACTGTTTTAGATAGTAATGCTAAAACTATAGAAGAAGCTTCTAAATTATCAGTAGATGGTAAGACTATTGAAGAATTAATAGTTGAAAAAATATCTACTATTGGAGAAAAATTATCTTTTAGAAGATTTGAAATAATCGAAAAGAAAGATAATGAAGTATTTGGTACATATTCTCATATGGGTGGTAAAATAGTTGCTTTAACATTATTAACAAGTAATGAAGAAGTTGCTAAAGATGTTGCTATGCAAGTAGCCGCTATGCATCCATTATATTTAAATAGAGATGTAGTACCTAGTGAAGTAGTAGAAAAAGAAAGAACTATTTTAAAAGAAACTGCAATTAATGAAGGACTTGCTGAAAACAAGATAGATATGATTGTTAATGGTAGACTTAATAAATACTTTGAAGAAATATGTTTAGTAGACCAAGGCTTTATTAAAGAAAATAAAACAAAAGTATCTAAATACGTTGAAAATAATAATAGTAAAATTCTTAATTTTGTTAGATATGAAGTTGGTGAAGGAATGGAAAAAAGAGAAGAAAACTTTGCCGATGAAGTTATGAAACAAATTAATGGATAAGTAAAATTAGAGTTATAGTAATATAGCTCTTTTTTATTGACACATACAATTGTTTATGCTACAATATATCATCGTTATAGGGGGATTACTATGGATATTAATAAACTAATGAGTTTAGTACGTGTAGAGGTACTTATTTCTAAGTATTATAATCAGATGTGTAAAAAAGAAATTATGAAGCAATATGGTTCTGATTTTACTAGTCTTATTGGGTTATTAAAAAATGCTATTAAAGAACAAAATAAAATAATAGATACATTTAATATTATAGAGTTAGTTGGCACAGATAGTAAGACAATTAAACAGAGCTTAAGTTATTTTAATGAGGAAATAAATATTGATGATGTTGTTGCTAGACTAAGTATATTAAGCACTAGTAAATTAGTTTTAAGAGGTATTGAAGGTGGACTTAATATTGCAGATAAGGAACAGATGATTGCAAAGTATATTGTTTCAGGGGAAGATGTTAATATTCAATTATCTTTTATTGATGAGTATTTATCTAATATTGATGATTTAAGTTTAAGAAAAGAATTATGTGAATATAAATATTTCTTAATATATGCAATGGGTATGGGCATTGAAGAAGAACTGATTAATCGTTGTTATCATACAGAAAAGTCCATTTACTTAACAGCATATTTAGAAGCTAAAGGAAAAAATATACCAGTTAGTTATATTGCTACTATTAAAAAAGAACTTGCACATAAAAAATTAGATTCTAACTTATCTATAGCATATAGACTAGTTTTAAGAGAAAATCCTAAAGATATTATTAATAAATTATTTTATGGACAAAAATTACTGAAATATAGTATTGGATTAAGAACTGATTTATTAGCATTAGATGATAAAGATTTTATTGATGTACTTAATAAGCTTGGTGTAAAGAAAGATAATCCATGGTATAAAGTATTTTTAAGTGATAAAGAAAGACATAAGACAATAACAATTGGATATGATAATTTAAGATAGTTTAATATATGATTAGACTATTTTTATTTTTTTTAAATTATTTAGCAGAAAAGTGTTGACATTGCTAAAAGATTGTCATATAATTTGTTTAGCAATCGTAAATTAGTATTGCTAAGGGAAGTGATATATTGATATCAAATAGACAGAAAGAAATATTAAAATTTATTGTAGAAGAGTATATTAAATCAGCTAGACCAGTAAGTTCAAATAGTATATGTAATTTTCTTAATTGTTCATCTGCAACAATAAGAAATGAAATGGTTATTCTAGAAGATTTAGGATACCTTGAGAAAAATCATTTTGCTTCAGGCAGAACTCCTAGTGAATTGGGCTATAGATATTATGTTGAAAACTTAATGAAACCTAAAGATTTAACTGGTGAAGATATGCTTAAATTACAAACAATATTTTCTAATAATTCGTTAGAACTAAGTGATACAATAAAAAGAAGCATTGAATTAATATCAGAATTAACTAATTATACCGCAGTGGTATTAGGTAATAGTTCTAAAGATAATCGGTTAAAGAAAGTAGAAGTAATCCCATTAGAACATAGTAAAGTAGTAATGATGCTGATAACTGATAAAGGACATGTGGAATATAAGAATATGAATATTGGCGATGTATCTAGTGAAGAATTAACTAAAACAGTAGAACTTATTAATAAGTTATTAGTAGATACTCCTATTGATGAAATTAATGAAAAACTAGAATATGAAATAAAGCCAGTAATTAGTAGATATGTTAAACAATATACTACTTTATATAATGCTTTCTATGATGCTTTTTCAGAATTTACTTCTAAAGCTAGTGATGTACACTTTGTTGGTAGAGCTAATATGTTAAAACAGCCAGAATTTAATAATATTGATAAAGTTAAACAATTACTAAGTAGATTTGATGATACTTCATTGATTAATAAAATGAGTGAAGATAAAAATGGTATCAATATATATATTGGTACAGAAAATGAATTAAGTGATGATGTATCAATAATAAAAACAAAATATAATTATAATGGTGAAGAAGGCACTATTGCTATTGTAGGCCCTAAAAGAATGCAATATGATAGAGTAATTACTTTACTAAATTATATTAATGATAATTTAAATAATAGTTAAAGGAATGAATATGGAAAATAAGAAGAAAGAAGAAAAAGAAACTATTAATAAAGAAACTTCTATTGAAGATGTTGTAGAGAATAATAATCAAGAGATTGATTTACTTGGTAATAGAATTAAATCTTTAGAAGAATCTTTGTTGAGAAATCAAGCTGAATTACAAAATTATAAAAGAAGAAAAGAAGAAGAAGTATCAAGAATGTTAAAATATGCTAATGAAGATATTCTTGCTAGCTTTTTACCAATTCTTGATAACTTTGAAAGAGCACTTGTTGTAAAAGATACAATGAGTGAAGATGCTAATAAGTTTTTAGAGGGTATAAAAATGGTATATAACCAAACTAAAAGTTTATTAAAGAAGTTTGAAGTAGAAGAGATAGTTGCACAAGATATGGAATTTGATGCTAGTTATCACCAAGCAATTATGACAGATTGCGATAAGACTAAAGCAAATGGAATTGTTTTAGAGGTACTTCAAAAAGGTTATATGTATAAGGATAAAGTAATACGTCCTGCTATGGTTAAGGTGAATAAAATAGATGAATAAAGATACCATTAAGGAAATATTATATATCATTATAGCAATACTTGTATCAGTGGTATTAGTTAGGGTAGCGATATGGCTTCTTCCTATTGCCTTGGTAGTAGTACTTGCTTATTACATATATACTAAATTAACAAAAAATAAAAAGAATAATAAAGACAAAGAAGAAAGAGTAATTGATGTTAAATATAAAGAGAAAGGTGAATAAATATGAGTAAAATTATAGGAATTGATTTAGGTACAACAAATAGTTGTGTCGCAGTATTAGAGGCAGGGGAAGCCAAAGTAATTCCCAATCCAGAAGGAGGTAGAACAACTCCATCTGTAGTAGCATTTAAAAATGGTGAAAGAATCGTCGGAGATGCTGCTAAAAGACAAGTAATCACTAACAAAGATACAGTAAGTTCTGTTAAGAGACTTATGGGCAGTGAAGAAAAAGTAGAAGTTAATGGTAAGAAATATACTCCTGAAGAGATAAGTGCAATGATTTTAAGTTATATGAAAGATTATGCTGAAGCTTATTTAGGAGAAAAAGTTAATAAGGCTGTTATTACCGTTCCAGCATATTTTAATGATGCACAAAGACAAGCAACAAAAAATGCTGGTAAGATTGCCGGATTAGAAGTAGAAAGAATTATTAATGAACCAACTGCTGCTGCTTTAGCTTATGGTCTAGATAAACAAGATGAAGCTCAAACAGTATTAGTATATGATTTAGGTGGTGGTACATTTGATGTATCTATTCTAGAACTTGGTGATGGTGTATTTGAAGTTAAAGCTACTGCTGGTAATAATAGACTTGGTGGAGATGACTTTGATAATAGAATAGTTGATTATTTAGTTGAAACATTTAAGAAAGAGAATGGTATAGATTTATCTAAAGATAAAATGGCTATGCAAAGACTTAAAGATGCTGCTGAAAAAGCTAAAAA
>CAZTTM010000056.1:0-6164 GCA_964616035.1 uncultured Muribaculaceae bacterium | reverse complement strand
GAAATGCAAAAATAGGACATTGCCAATATTTTTTTTATTTTTATGTAAAAAGGATCTGTAAATATAAAAAATACATATCTTTTTTAGATAATTATGATAAAAATTACATAAATATTGCTTGACTTTAGGCATATTATATAATATAATCTATAACGAGAAACGGAAAGTAGATGTATTTATCTCACCTGATTACATATAAGTAATGGGTCAAAAGCTATATAATTATTCTTGATATTATAAAGTAAAGATGAATACGGTATTTTTCTGTATTCATTTTTTTGGAGGTGTTATATATAACAAAAGAAAGGGAAAACCTTGTAAATGAACAAATTAGATGCAAGGAAATGTTGGTAATTGGTCCAAACGGGGAGCAACTAGGATTAAAAAGTAAACAAGATGCATTAACACTTGCTAGTTATGCTGGATTTGATTTGGTACTTATGAGTGAAAATTCTAATCCACCAGTATGCAAAATAATGGATTACAACAAGTTTAAATATGAAAAAAAGAAAAAAGCTAAAGATGCCTTAAAGAAACAACGTGAAACAGTTGTGGATACTAAAGAGTTTAGGTTATCAGTGACTATTGATATTCATGATTTTGATACCAGAGTAAAGAATGCTCGTAAAAATTTAGAAAAAGGAAGTAAAATTAAAGCAAGTATTAGATTTAAAGGAAGACAAATTGCCCATCCGGAACTTGCTAAAGATGTATTGTACAAATTTAAAGATGAACTTTCAGATATTGCAGACGTTGAGATTGAACCTAAGTTAGAAGGAAAATCAATGTATATGCAATTAACACCTAAAAAATAAGGAGGAAATAAAAATGACAAAAGTAAAGAAAATCAAAAAGAAAACACATAAAGGTTTAAAAAAAGTTTTAAATGTTAGAAAAAGTGGTAGTATTTCTATAGCAAAACAAGGAATATTGCATAATACTGGTAAAAACAGTGCTAAAAGAAGTAGAAAGAAAAGATTAACACATGGATTACATAAATCTGATCTTTCAAGAGTTAAAGATTTAATATAATTAGTATAGGAGGAAATAAATAATGACAAGAGTTAAAGGTGGAACAATTGCACGTGCAAGAAGAAAAAAAGTATTAAAAGAAGCTAAGGGTTATTTTGGAAGTAAACATAGATTATATAAGAGTGCTCATGAACAAGTTATGCATTCAGGACAATATGCTTTTAGAGATAGAAGACAAAATAAAAGAAACTTTAGAAAATTATGGATTACTAGAATTAATGCAGCATGTCGTGAAAATGAAATAAGTTATTCTAAATTTATTAATGGTCTATCTAAAGCAGGTATAACAATTAATAGAAAGATGCTATCAGAGCTTGCTATTGATAATAAAGAATCATTTGCTGATTTAGTAGTAATTGCTAAAGATGCATTAGATGGAAAAGCATATACTCCAAAAGAAGTAGTAAAAGCTGCTAGTAAAGCTGATGATAAAGTAGAAGTTAAAGAAGAAAAAGCAAAAACTACTAGAAAAGCAAGTACAACTAAGACTGCTGCTGCAAAGAAAACAACAGCAAAAACTACAACTAAAAAAAGCACAGCTAAGGAAGAAAAATAGTAAAGTATTAGATTAATTTCTAATATTTTTTAATTAATATAGAAAAAATTCTTTAAGTATGGTAAAATATCATTGTACGAAAGGAAGATTATATGAACACAGTATTGAATGATACTAAAGAAAGAATGCAACAAGCATTAATTAGTCTTGATAAAAAGTTTACAAATGTTAGAGCAGGAAGGGCAAATCCTAGTATGTTAGATGGAATTATGGTTGAGTACTATGGTGTTGCAACTCCGTTAAAACAGATAGCTAATATCACTATTCCCGAAGCTCGTCAGTTATCTATTAAGCCTTATGATAAAAGTGCTTTAGCAGGTATTGAGAAGGCTATATTTGAAGCTAATTTGGGAGTTACTCCTAATAACAATGGGGAAGTAGTTTTTATTGTTATTCCACCATTAACTGAAGATAGAAGAAAGGAATTAGTAAAGCAAGTTAAAGCTTTAGCGGAAGAAGGAAAAATTGCTCTTAGAAATATTAGACAAGATGCTAATAATGAATTAAAGAAGTTAGAATTACCAGAAGATGAAGAAAAATTAGGTAATGAAAAAGTACAAGAATTAATAAATAAGTTTAATAAAGAAATTGATGAAAAACTAAAAGTAAAAGAAAATGAACTTATGACAATATAAAATAAATATGGGGGGTTTATGAAAAAAGTATATATGCCAAGTGATGAAACACTTGAAAAAATGCAAAAACAGGTAGGTAGTGAATATCTATATCGTTATATATTAACAAAAGCAGTGGAATCTATAGTAATGAATAAATCACTTGATAAGAATTTATTAGAGGGTGAGTTAAAATCTATAAAGAAAGATTATTATATTCAAAAGGCTATTTGTTATTTATATCCAGAACAGGTTGCTTATTCAGATTTTATGCAATTTGAAAGTACACTCGCTTTAGAGTTGTTAGAAAGACATCCAAGCAATATTATTTATAATATAGATAATATTAGACATTTTGATTCTATGGCTCTATATTCAAATGATATTATAAAAAAAGTAATAAGTATTTTAAAACAAGAACTACCTAATATGCCAACATATAGGTTTGAATATAAAGATAATCAATTATTAGATTCTATTTTTGGATGTGAAATTGTTAAGTTGATTGATTATGCAAATATTTATACATCTAAAAATGATTTAATAGAAATAGAACCTGCTTATGGTATATTATTACCAGATAATTTCTTTGCAGGTCAGTCTGAAAGAACTATATCATTACAATTAGGTATGATAAATTATAATAATAGATATGGTATATCATCAACAATTGGAAATGAATATAATAATCAAGATATTTTAAATAATCCTGATGCTAATGTAAAAAGATTAATGAAATGTATTAAAAAGCCAAGATAAGGAAGTAGTAATACTTAAAAATATTAGATTCATAGAGAGTCTTTGCTGGTGTAATAAAGATAATCTAATAAAGTATGAATTCACCCTTTAGTTTTATCGTTAACTGCGTTAAAGTTTAAGAGTATAACAATGTTATAAATAAAGGTGGTACCGCGGATATTAATTCGTCCTTTGTAGGTACTATCTTTTTTTGTTTCAGGAAAGGATAAATTATGAATAATATAGAAGAAATAAAAAATCTTATTAATCTTAAAATGGATAAGGTTAATAATATACAAGAGTTAAATGATTTAAAAGTTGAATTTTTAGGAAAAAAAGGATTAATAACTGAAGCTAATTCAGCAATAAAAAATATTCCAAATGAAGATAGAAAAGAATATGGGATGAAGGTAAATGAAGTTAGAACATTATTTAATAATCAATATGAAGAAAAATTAAATAAATTCAAGCAAGAAGTATTAAATGAAAAATTAGCAAGTGAAAAAATAGATATTTCTATGCCTGCTGTTAATATTAAAATAGGTAGTGCAAATATATTAGAAAAGTTAGTTGAAGAAGTAGAAGAAGTATTTATGTCAATGGGTTATGATGTTGTTGATGGCCCGGAAATTGAGGAAGATCACTATAATTTTGAATTATTAAATATTCCTAAAGGACATCCAGCTAGAGATGCTCAAGATACATTTTATATTAAGAACGAAGAACTTTTATTAAGAAGCCAAACATCACCAGTTCAAGCACGTGTAATGTTAGCTAATAAGGGAGAAAAGCCTATTAGAATGATATGCCCAGGTAAGACTTATCGTCGAGATGATGATGATGCAACACATTCTCATCAATTTATGCAAATAGAGGGACTTTTAGTTGATAAAAATATTAGTTTAACTGATTTGAAGGGAACTTTTGATGTTGTTATAAAACATTTATTTGGTAGTGAAATAGAAACAAGGTTTAGACCAAGTTATTATCAGTTTACTGAACCATCTGTAGAGACAGATATTACTTGTTTTAATTGTCATGGTAAGGGATGTAGTATCTGTAAAAACACGGGTTGGATTACCGTTAGTGGTGCTGGGATGGTTCACCCTAATGTTTTAAGAAATTGCGGTTATGATCCAAATGAATGGACAGGTTTTGCTTTTGGCTTTGGTGCAGAAAGATTGGCTATGTTAAAATATGGTATTAATGATATTAGAACATTTTATCAATCAGATTTAAGGGAACTTGCAAATTTTGATAGAAGGGAGAATAATGATGATTAGTTTAAATTGGGTTAAAGATTATATTGATATTAATGATGAAGATTTAAATGAACTAGCTGTTAAAATTACTAAAGCAGGTGTTAATGTTGAGAAAGTAATATCTAAAAGAATTAATAATTTAGTTATAGGAAAAGTTATTAGCTGCAAAATGCATCCTGATAGTGATCACTTACATATTTGCATGGTTGATACGGGTAGTGAAACATTACAAATAGTTTGTGGTGCTTCCAACGTAAGAGAAGGACTAAAGGTTATAGTAGCATTACCAGGAGCAATTCTTCCAGGAGATTTTGAAATAAAGAAAGGTACTATTCGTGGTGTTGAATCAAATGGTATGTTATGTGCTTTATTTGAACTTGGAGTAGAGGAGAAGAATGATGAAAACTATGCTAAGGGTATCCACGAAGTAGAAGATAATGTTGAAGTTGGTATGGATGCTAATATTTATCTAGGTACTGATGATACTAACTATGAATTAGATGTTCATAAGCACCGTAATAATGATTGCTATTATCATATTGGTTTTGCTTATGAAATTGCTTCAATTTTAAATAAAAAGGTTGTTTTACCTAATTTACAATATAATGAAATAAAAGATAGTATTAAAGATTATTTTACTTTAGAAGTAAATACTAGTAAGTGTCCATATTATTTAGCTAAAATGGTTAAAGATATTAAAGTAGGACCAAGTCCTGAGTTTATACGTAAAAGATTAGTATCTGCGGGTATGCGTAGTATTAATAATGTTGTTGATATATCTAATTATGTAATGTTAGAGTTTGGTCAACCAATGCACTTCTTTGATTATGATAAATTAGGTAATAAGATTCTCGTTAGAGATGCTAAAGAAGGAGAAGAAGTAATTACTCTTGATGGTAAAAATAGGGTATTAACATCTAGTGATATAGTAATTACTGATACTAATAAACCTGTATGTATAGCGGGTGTTATGGGTGGAGAAAATACAGAAGTAGATAATAATACTAAAACTATTTTAATAGAAAGTGCAATATTTGATGGAATAAGTATTCGTAATACTGCTAACAGGCTTAATTTAAAAAGTGAAGCGTCAATAAGATATGGTAAAGGTTTAAATTATGAATATACTAAGATGGCAATAGATAGAGCATGTCATTTATTAGAAAAATATGCATCCGCTAAAGTATTGACTGGTATAGTTTTTCATGATAAATTAGATAAGACACCTAAAAAAATAACATTCGAAAGTAGTGAAGTAAGTAATCTATTGGGGCTTACATTAACTAATGAAGATATTAAAACAGAATTAGATAGATTAGGATTTGCATATGAATATAAAGATAATAAGTTTACTACTACTATTCCTAATCGAAGAATAGATATTGATCCTTATGTTAATGATATTGCAGAGGAAATAGGTAGGTTATATGGTTATCATAATTTAAAATCAACATTACCTAAGACTAATACAAGAAGAGGTATATATGTTGGAGATGTTAAAATTAGAAAAGAAGTATCTAAGAGATTACGTATGTTAGGACTTAATGAATGTAAGACTTATACTTTAACGACTCCAGATATGGCTAAAATGTTTAAATATGATAATCGTGATAGTATTGTTCTTCCTAATCCAATAAGTATTGACAAATCAGTTATTAGAACAAGTATTTTACCATCATTATTAAATACTTATCAATATAATAAATCAAGAGGAGTAAAAGATGTTTTAATATATGAAATATCTAAAACATATGATACTAATTATCAAGAAATATCTAAAGTTGCTATGTTATTAAAAGGTAGTTATTTACTTAATAGTTGGCAAGGCATAAATATTAATGTAGACTTTTATTTAGTAAAGGGTATTATTGAAAATTTATTTAATTATTTAGGATTTAAAAATAGATATAGTTTTGAAGTAGCATCTGTTTCTGAATTACATCCTGGTATAAGTGCTAAAAT
>CAZTTM010000055.1:0-6222 GCA_964616035.1 uncultured Muribaculaceae bacterium | reverse complement strand
TTCAACGTGATGCGTATTAGGAAACATATCTACAAGTGTAATGCCACCTAACTCATACCCACTATTTAATTCCTTAATATCTCTAGCCAAAGTAAGTGGATTACAAGATACATAAACTATTTTACTTGCCTTAATCTTAAGGAGAATATCTTTTGTACGTTTATCTAAACCACTTCTTGGTGGGTCAACGACTATCACATCTGCTTTAATCTTATCATTTATTATCTTTCCAACATCTCCAGCATAAAACTCTATATTATTAACTTCATTTATTCTAGCATTTACTTTGGCATCTTCTACAGCTTGTTTATTTAATTCAATACCAATAATATTATTAAAACATTTACTTAGATATATCCCAATAGTACCAGTACCACAATACAAATCAATTAAATTATTTCTCTTCGTATTCCCTATATACTCTACTACTTTATTATATAGTTTATTTACTGTACTACTGTTAACTTGAAAGAAACTGTCAGGACTTATTCGATATTTATACACCCCAATCATTTCATATAAATATTTCTCTCCATAAATACACATATATTTATTATTATAAGTATAAATACTAATTACTTTATTATCTAAATACTTAACTACTTCTTCATTATTAACACTACCATAAAATATTATCATAGTACCATAATAAGTATTTCTTATAACTATCTTACTACATTTATTAACATTAATACATTTCTTAATAATATTAATTATTTCATTTATTTTAGCACTTACTAATAAGCATTTATCTACATCTACTATTTTATTACTATTTTCTTCGTATAAGCCAATTACTCCATCATTTACTTGTAAAGTAATCTTATTACGATAACTATATCTATTATCAGACTTAATAATACTAGGTTTTATATCTATATTATTTCTTTTAAATATATCTATAACATTATTAACTTTGTATTCTAATTCATCTTGATAGGTATAAGTACTAATACTACATCCACCACATATATCATAATATGGACATAATACATCTACTCTTTTAGAACTTTTCTTTATTATCTTATTTACTTTACCAATACTATAATTTTTATATTCTTTTATAATATCTATATCAACAATATCACCAATAATAACTTTTGGTATAAAAACAACTTTACCATTAATTTTAGCTATTCCCATTGCTTGATGATTCAACTTTTCTATTACTACTTCCATAATTCACCTACATTCTAACCGGATTTACATCTATATCAACATTAACTTTATTATTACTTTTATATATTTCGTCTACTTCTTTTAAGGTAGTAAAGACTTTATTATCATAACGATACTTTATAATACATTGGTAATAATATATATTATTTATCTTAAATATATTAGCCATTGAAGGCCCTAAAATAATGGTTTCACTATCTAATTTATTTTTTAAATAATTACCTATCTTATTTGCCTCTTTAAAGCCATCTTCATAATTAGAAGAATTGATATTAACTACTACTAAATAATAATATGGACTATATTTTAATTTCTTACGAATAGCCATTTCGTCATTATAGAAAGCCAAATAATCATGATTTTTAGCGTGTACTATACTATAATGTTCTTCATTAAATGTTTGAATAATTACTTCTCCTGGATAATCACCACGCCCTGCTCGACCAGATACTTGAGATAATAACTGATAAGTATATTCACTACTTCTAAAGTCAGGAATATTAAGTGATGTATCAGCATTAATAACTCCTACTAATGTCACATAGGGAAAGTCTAATCCTTTAGCAATCATTTGAGTACCTAATAATATATCATATTTTCTTTCGCCAAAATCTCTAATAATTGTTTCATGTTCACCTTTCTTACTGGTAGTGTCCATATCCATTCTAATAACTTTAGCATTAAACATTTTATTTAATTCTTCTTCTAATTTCTGTGTACCTAATCCATAATCTTTTAAAGTATTACCACATTTAGGACACTTTCTATCAAATTCTTTAGCATAAGAGCAATAATGGCATCTTAGTTTATTAGAAGTTTTATGGTATGTTAAACTAATATCACAATTAGGGCATTTTTCTACATAACCACATGATGGGCAAGTTATCATTGAAGAATAACCTCTTCGATTTAAAAGTAAGATTATTTGTTCATGCTTATTTAGGCGGTCTTTTATTTTACTAATTAGTAATCTGCTTAATATTGTATAGTTTTTTTTAGCTTCTTCTTTCATATCTACAATATAGACTACTGGTAGATGAGAAGTTTTAGGTCTATTTAATAAGGTTATTAATTCATACTTCTTATTTAAAGCTCTTGCCATTGATTCTAATGAGGGTGTGGCACTACCTAGTAATACTGGGCAATTATGATATTCTCCTCTTAAAAAAGCCACATCTTTAGCATTATATCTTGGATGATTATCTTGTTTATATGTAGGTGTATGTTCTTCATCAATAACAATAACGCCAAGATTAGTTAAAGGTGCAAAAATAGCACTTCTCGCACCTATTACTATTTTAACTTTTCCTTCTCTAATTTTACGATATTCATCATATCTTTCACTATCTGATAATCTACTATGAAGTATGGCTATATTACTTTGAAATCTATTAACAAATCTACTTAATATTTGGGGTGTTAAACTAATTTCTGGTACTAACATAATAGCACTTTTCCCCATACCAAGGCACTTTGCTATTATATCCATATATACTTCTGTCTTACCACTACCTGTAATACCATATAATAAATATATATTATATTGGTTCATTATTACTTTATTACTAGCTATTCTTTGTTCATTAGTTAAATTAATTACTTTATTAGGTACTACTGATTGATATTTATAACGATAATCTTCTTCATAAATAAACTTAATAATATTATTTTTAACTAGCGTATTAATACTACTAGATAATTTATTTACTAATACTTTCTTATCTTTAATTATTTCTTCAATAATTTCTTTTTGTTTATCATTACATTTAGTTAAATAAGTATTAGTATCCACATCTTCGTTTATTATAGCATACCTTTTATTTTTTATATTAATATTAGTATTTATACTAGCTTTTAAGGCTTTAGGAAGCATTACTTGATATGCTGAAATTAAACTACATAAAGTAGATTCTTGAATCTTTTTCCCTAAATATAACATTTCTTCATTTAATATGACATCTTCATCAACAAGTTCTTCTATTTCTTTAAGTTCATATTTATCATCATAATTATTGGTAAGTTCTATTACAAAACCCTCTAAATACATTCTACCGAAACTAACCTTTACTCTCATTCCTACTTTAATTTTATCTATATACTTAGAAGGTACTATATAAGTAAATAATCTATCTACTTTTTTAACACCTATTTCTACAATTACTTTAGCATACATAGTAAACCTCCATATCAAATAAATTATATCAAAGATAAAACTATTTTACAATTATATTAACAAAGAAAAAAGGCCTATAAAAGACCTATTTATTAATCTATACTACTTATACTAGCTTGTATAAACTGTTGGTTCATATACTGTTCCAACAAACCATACTTCACCGCTATCTTTATCTCTAATTATAAACATATATGGTTTATCAAATGTTAAATCAATCTTCTCAACAGGAACTTCATATAAATAATCAAAGCCACAACTACTAGCTCCTTTACCACCCATCTGAAAAGCCGCCCCTGCTTTAATTCCATCATTAGAAAAATCTATATTAGCACTATGTTTTGCCTCTACAATTGTAGCATTTCCATTAAGCATTTTTGATAAATTAGCTTTATTAGAATCAAATACATCTGTTATACCAAGAACTTTTAAATCATTTAATAAATCAATTTTATACTCAAAGTTAAATAATGGTATACTGCCAGTAATCTCTGTAATAACATTGTTATTAAAGCTATCTAATTCTATATCTTTTAAATTACTAATAATACTTTTTATATCATTTGATGTAATATCACTAATATAACTATCTAAGCTAATATTTTTAGGCATAATACCAACATATTGTAGAGTAGTTCCATCATACTCTTTTAAATCTTTAGCAAATACTCTAACATTATCATCATTATAAAACTTAAAATCAGTCGAACTACTTATATGATTATAATTGGACTTTATTTCTTCAATATAATTATTTACATAAGTATCTACATCTCCTTGATCAATATGACAATTAGATGCTTCTTCACTTTTTAACCATTCACTATATTTTTCTTTAATATTATTTCTAATAGCATCTTCTCCTAAAGCAGAAACAATATCATATTTATTAGCAACTGCTCCTATTCTTACGGACTTAGCTTTTAAGGTATCATCGTTAAAGTTTAATGCCCCATATCCACTCTCTACTAAAGAAGATAAATACATACCATAATGTTCATGCTTAAAACTTACGCTATAATCTCTACCTACTGCTCTTATTTGATTAGTCCATTCCATATCAATAGCTAAAGCATTAGCCAAAACAAAATCTAATTCACTTGGATTATCTACTAAATTATCTATTAAACCTAATGTTTTATCTTTAACCCATTTATTCATTACTTCATTACTTGCAAAAGAATCATATATAACGTCTGCATTATATTTACTTAGTAATGTATCTATATATTCTTGTTTAATAGTATCTTTATAAGAATCTCTAACAAATAAAGCATTTGCTAGTGATAAATTATTACTATTAGTATATTTTTTTGATTTATAATCTCCTATAACTGCTTTAATTTGTTTATTTGAGTCTCCATCAGTACCTTCATTTAACATAGCTAGTGTATATTTTATAGAAAGTGGACTATATATTTTATTTTCTCCGTTATTCTCTAACTTTAAAAATGCTAAATCAAATTCTCCTATATCATTATCTGCCATTCTATATTCTGAAGTATAGTTTGCCTCATCGTTAGCATCTATTTCTATATTATTATTATTTCTATCTTTATTCATATAGAAATATACTCCCGCACCAATTATTCCTACTACAAGTAAGATAACTATTATTAATAAAACTGTTTCTTTCTTTTTCTTTTTATTTAATTCATTATATAAATTATCAATATTACTATCCATATACTTACTCCTCCTATTTAATTACTTCATAGATAAGTTTAATATTATTATCATAACTATTAGTTATTTCAAATATTGTATTATCTACATATTCTAACTCTTTATTAGTATATACTGTCATCAATACATCATCTATATTAATATATTCACCTACTTTCTTCTTAAGTATAACTCCAACTGAATAATCTATTTTATCTTCTTTATTCTTTCTACCAGCACCTAAATGCATAACATATACGCCTAGTTTATAAGCATCAATTAATGATAAATAACCATTAGTTTTAGACTTAATATTATATACATACTTAGCTTTAGGAAGTAAGTTAATATTACCATGTTGATACTCAATCATTTCTTTAAACTTTAAATAAGCACTGCCATTATTAATAGAATTAACTGCTTTATCATGAGCTAGATTATATTCAATGCCAAGTCCAATACTAATCATGTGACTTGCAAGTTCTATACATAAATCATATAAATTACCTTTCTCATTACCTGCTAATATATTCATAGCCTCTTCTACTTCTAGAGAATTACCTATACTACTACCTAAAGGAATATCCATATTAGTAAGAACGCATACTACTTCCATATTATATTTCTTACCTATTTTTATCATTAAATTAGCTAATTTTCTAGCGTCATCTATATTTTTAATTAATGCTCCACTACCAACTTTAACATCTAAGACTAATTTTTTAGAACCTAGGGCTATCTTTTTACTCATAATAGATGAGGCTATTAATGGTATTGACTCTACACATCCACATACATCTCTTAATGCATAAATTTTTTTATCCGCTACGGCTACTTCTTCTGTTTGACTAGTTATAGCTACATTAATATCTTGAACTTCTTTAATAAACTCATCTTTAGTTAAATTTAACTTAATATTAGGGATAGATTCTAACTTATCAATTGTGCCTCCTGTATGTCCAAGACCTCTGCCGCTCATCTTAGCTACCTTAACTCCACAACTAGCCACAATAGGAGCCACAATAAGGGTTGTTTTATCTCCTACCCCGCCAGTTGAATGCTTATCAACAACATTACTACCTAAAGCAGATAAATCAATAACATTACCTGAATTAATCATTGCCTCTGTTAAATTAAACACTTCATCATCACTCATTCCATTAATAGTAATAGCCATAAGTAATGAACTCATCTGATAATCTGCT
>CAZTTM010000054.1:0-6242 GCA_964616035.1 uncultured Muribaculaceae bacterium | reverse complement strand
CATATTATCTTCCTACTCTATTATTATATTAAGAGATATAATTTTTTATTATAAAATTTGCTGAGTTATTTTTCTAGCATATTTAGTAAGTTTATTTTAAACATATCTTTTTCTGCATGACTTTTAGATATCATCACGCCTTTATAAGTAGTTAACTCTTTTTGGTGCCCTTCTGATAATATTTCTTCTGGTGTAATTGTATCTAAAATAACTGTTTTTTGCTTATTATATACCGTATAGTGGAGAATCATTTCACCATGAACTTTAGCAAACATTATATCTGTTGGTAATTTTAATTCATACTTAATAACATCATCTTTTTTGTTAATAGATATGGCTACTCCTTTAAATTCGCCTTCTTTTAAAGATGGATAATAGTCAAATATTAATTTCTTATAAGCCAACATATTATATTTCTTAACTGATTTTTCTTTTTTCTTAAATTCATTTTCATTTACATATTCAATTGTATAATAATTTTTCATACCTATTCCCCCTAAGTACCAAAACCACTTAGGATTATAGCACAATCATTTGTTTTTGTCAAATTAGTACATTTGTTCGCTTGAATAAAAGGAACCCTATGATTCCTTTACAATATTACTATAAGTTAACTCTATTGTAGCATTCTCTATATCTTCATAAATATAGTTTAAATAACTTTTACATTCAATATTTACAATATATTCATCATTAGATACACTGCTGCTTATTTCAATATAATCATCTTCTTCATAATTATAAATAATATCTTTTAAGTTTATTAAGTAAGTATTTTCTTTTAAATAACCTTTATTAATATAACTAGTTAAAACACTACCATTAGTAAATAATTCCATTTTATTTATATAAATATTATCATTATATATTTGATAAGTATTATCTTTTTTTACATAAGTAAGTCCATCTTTTATTAAGTAAGAGTCATCTTCTACTGTTATATATTCTTCAGTATTTGTCTTTTGTCCTTGATAAATAGTCGTTTGATTATTTACTTTTAAAACATATTTAAAATCATATGTATAACTTTCTTGGTTACTTAAAAAATCTAGAACTATATTTTCAGTATTTGTATTATTTTTAATAGTATTTACAGTATTACTACTATTTTTAGGTAAACATTTAGCAAATATATATATAATGATTAGTGCTAATATATAACCTAAAAATTTATATTTAGGGTCATCCTTTTTCTTTAAAAAATCTTTCACTTTAGTACACATCCTATTAATTCTTTCTTATCTATACCGTTTAGATAATCTTTGGCTAAGCAGCGTTTTTTTCCTTCTATTTTAATATCTGTTAGAATAATTTGATAGTCTTTAGTATTTACATAAATACCTTGTTTATCAGTAGACGCAATCATACCAGGTACTCCTTTAGATTTTATTGTTGTTAACATTGAGTCATATACTTTCATTCTTTTATCGTTATATAAGCAATAAGCTCCGGGAATACTACTTAACCCTCTAATTTGATTATAAACATCTTGTGCTGGTCGGTTATAGTTTATCTTTTCTTCTTCTTTAGTAATGTTTAATCCAAATGATACCAAGTTTTCATCTTGTTTAATTCTAGCATTAGTACTATTAAAGATTGATGGTAAAGTATCTTTTAATAGTTCCATTCCAAGGTTAGACATTTTATTATATATATAATCTAATTTATCATTTTCTCCTATTGGAATTGAGCGTTTACTTATGATATCACCACTATCCATTTCTTTATCCATATACATTATGGTAATTCCAGTTTCTTTTTCACCATTAATAATAGCATGATGGATAGGAGCACCTCCTCGGTATTTAGGAAGTAAAGATCCATGGATATTTATACATTTATATTTAGGATATTCTAATAATTCTGTTGGTATTATTTGGCCATAGGCACATGTAATAATTATATCTGGCTGGTAATCTAAAATATGTTGATACTCTTCTTTTATTTTATTTGGCTGAAAAACAGGAATTTTATAATTGTCTGCTAGTGTTTTGACTGGTGTATCAATTAAGTTTCCTTTGCGATCTTTTTCTCTATTTGGTTGAGAAACTACCAGTACTACATTAGTGTTTTCTATTAAATATTTTAAAATTGGAACAGCAAATGTTGGAGTTCCCATAAATACTACTTTTTTATCTTTCATTATCTCATCTACTCCTAAAATGATTATACACTATTTACCATTAAAAAGGAATAATTTTAATATAAAATGCTATATGTTGTATAATATTAAGTAAAAAAATAACGTATTTATTACGCTATTTTATGATGTCATCAACATAATTAGATATCAATGAAGAACTTGTTTTTAGTACTTGGTTAAAATTGTCCATAGCCTGCAAATATTTAATATATGCAGGTAATTCGTTTAACTTTTTAACTTTTTGCTCTATTTCTTTATCTAATTCTAAATATTTGGGGTTATTATTATATTCTAAAACCGTTGATTCTTTTTGCAATTTTTTAATTTCATCAACTAAAGATAATACTTCTTGATCACTTTCTAATATTTTTTTTATTTTTTGATATTCTTGATATTCATATGATGATTCAATGGAATTGAATAACTCACTAATACTATTTTCAATCATTAATCATGCCTTCCAAAGACCATGTCTTTACTTCTGTTATTTTAACATTAATTATCTTACCAATATAACTTTCGTCAGCGGCAACATTAACTAGTTTCATATTATCAGTATAACCCATTAATTTACCTTCTTTATCGCTAAAGCCTTCTACTAAGACAGGAACTACTTTATTTAAGTATTTTTGGTTATTTTCTAGGGCATACTTATTTACTAATTCATTTAATTTAGCAAGTCTTTCATGCTTTTCTTCTTCACTTATTTTATCTTCCATGCTGGCAGCGGGTGTACCTTCTCTTTTAGAAAATATAAACGTATATGCTAAATCATATTTTAGTTTATTTACAATATCTAATGTTTCATTAAAATCATCTTCTGTTTCACCTGGGAAGCCAACAATGATATCAGTAGATATGGCAACGTTGGGTATTTTTTCTTTTATTTTATTAAATAGTGTTATATATTCTTTTTTAGTATATTTTCTACCCATTAATTTTAAGATTCTATCGCTTCCAGACTGAATTGGTAGGTGAATATATGGCATAATATTATCATATTTAGCAATAACATCTACCATTTCATCTGTAAAGTCCCATGGATGGGATGTGATGAATCTAATTCTTGGAATATTTGTTTTAGCAACATCTATTAGTAAATTAGCCATGTTATAATTAATATTTAAATCTTTTCCATAAGCATTAACATTTTGACCTAATAAAGTTACCTCTTGATAACCATCTTTTACTAAGTTTTCTACTTCTTTTATTATATCTTCTGGTAATCTACTTCTTTGTTTTCCTCTAGTATATGGTACAATACAATAAGTACAAAATTTATCACAGCCATACATAATATTTACCCATGCTTTATATTTACTATCTCTTTTTACAGGAATATTTTCATAGATATCTCCCTCTTTAGAAAACACTTCTAATAAGGGTTGCTTTTTAGACATTATTTCTTCTAGATAGTTAGGTAATTTATGAATATTATGTGTTCCCATAACAATATCAACCCACTTATATTTATCTTTTAATAAATTAGCAATAGTTTCTTCTTGAGCCATGCAACCGCAAAATACAGTAATAAAATCTTCTTTACTTTCTTTTAGATGCTTAATTCTACCTAACATTCCTATTACTTTATTGTGAGCATTTTCTCTAATAGCACAAGTATTTAATACAATAATATTAGCTTCTTCCATCTCTGTTGTTTCAGTATATCTTAAATCTTCTAAAATAGCTTTAATATTTTCTGAATCATGAACATTCATTTGACAACCATATGTTAAAATATAATATTTCTTACCTACTCCATAATTTTTTATACTTTGTGGTATTTCATAATCATTACGATAAATAATTGATTTCTTTCCACTTCTTATTCTTGCTTCTTTTAAATTTGGTAAATTCATTTTCTTTCACTTCCTACTAACTTTTTCTTTCTAACTAAATAATTATATTCTTGATTAAAATTATCATTTCTAACTGCTAAGCCATTAAAATAAGTAGCAGTCTCATCAACAAATTCTTCTAATTCATAAACCGTTTTATCAATAAGATGTTCGTTAAATAGTATTTGATGTTCTAGATATTGGTTTATTGAATCGGGTGCTCTTCTGGCTGGTGCACTAGCCCAAGCATAAGCAGAATAGTTTAATCCTTTATGTCCTAAGCATTCTCTTGAGAAAAAACATTGCATATACTTTTGTTGAATAACAGCAAGTATTCTATTATAATCGCTTTTACTATATACTCTTAATTTTTCTAATGAATCTTGAAGTTCCCTTGTTAATAATTCCATATCAAAATTAACATTATTACGAAACATAT
The DNA here is from genome assembly GCA_964616035.1 of uncultured Muribaculaceae bacterium. Taxonomy (GTDB): domain Bacteria; phylum Bacillota_I; class Bacilli_A; order RF39; family UBA660; genus UBA6414. The sequence continues at coordinate 1,822 of CAZTTM010000054.1, read as the reverse complement.
ATGGAATCCCCATTTTATGTGCAAGTATTCCTTTACTAGAGTTTACTAGAACTTTAGATTCATGAACAATATTTGGACTAGCATATCTATCTAAATACCTACTAGCGGTATCAATGTTTTTATTAACCTGATTTTCAAGGCGACGATATTCTTCTTTTTGTTTATTACTTTTTCTTAGTATTAAAGATACTTTTAATAAATCATTTAACATTTGACTATGTTTTCTTCTACCATCCTTTATTATTCTATCTGCTTGTTTATAATCAAGATTACTATTTACTGAAATATAACATTCTTCCATAAATAGACTTGATGGATCAATATTAAAATTAGAATCTACTAAATAACGGTGTGATATAGCATATTTTCTAGATGATTTTTTTAAAGAACATATATCATATGATAAATATTTAGGATACATTTCTATTGGCCCAGTTATTAAATATCTTGTTTCCATTTTTTCTATAGTCTCTTTAAATGTATGAGAGGTAAATGGAATAATACTTGGTATATCTGTAATAAATACATATAGATAATAACTACCATCTTTGTTTTTTACCAAACTTATAGCATCATCTAAGCATTCACTACCTGGTGAATCAATACTTACTGTTGGTAAGTGAGTATAATCTACTCTTTTAGTCTTATAATATGGATTAGTGAAATGTTCTTTCTTAGTACTAGAACTCATATTAATATTAACATTATATTTTCTAACTAAATATTCAAGATCTAATTTATAATTATCTTCTAAATAACTAATTAGATTTTGAAGATGCTTTTTAGGTAAATATTTCTTTAAGTATTTTATATATTTATTTTTCTCATTTACCAATAATTTATTTTTATCATATTCTAAAAATAATATTATAACATTACCATAATAAATAATATCATCTTCATTAGTTAATTCTACATAGTTATTTAATAATTCTTCAAATATATGTTTTATATAATTATCATAATCAATATCAGATAAAATCTTTCTTATATAATCTATACTTCTTTCATTATAGATTAATTTAGTTATTACTTCATAATATTGTTCTTTCTTTATTAATTTAATTTTATTTCTAATAATAATAGTTAAGTTCTTTAGCATATGAATAATATACCCTATTTCTCCTGTATATATAGTATTTTTAGGTATTGTCGCATAAGCATATTTTCGAGCTAATTTATCAATATATTTTAATTCATCAATGTCTTTTATTTCATCAATATAATTATAAATATCTTCAATATAAGAAATAGCATTTATATAATCAATATTATCAAGGCATTCATAGATACTAGTAAATATTTGTTCTATATAAGGCATATTTATTCTCCAATATTATTTTCTTTTAAAATACTTAAGAAGGCATCTGTTGGTATTTCTACATGACCAATTGTTTTCATTTTCTTTTTACCTTCTTTTTGTTTCTCTAGCAATTTTCTTTTTCTGGTAATATCACCACCATAGCATTTTGCTAAAACGTTTTTTCGCATTGCTTTAATATCACTTCTAGCAATAGCTTTACTACCTATTACAGCTTGAATTGGAACTTCAAACATTTGCCTTGGGATAATTTCTTTTAGATTATCAACGATAGTTCGACCTCTTTTATAAGCAAAATCTTTATGCACAATAACACTTAAGGCATCTACTATTTCTCCATTTAATAAAATATCCATTTTAACTAAATCGCTAACTTTATAACCAATTAATTCGTAATCAAATGAAGCATATCCTTTCGTATATGATTTTAGTTTATCAAAAAAGTCATATACTATTTCTGATAGGGGTATTTCATAATGAATACTTACTCTTTGACTATCA
>CAZTTM010000053.1:0-6329 GCA_964616035.1 uncultured Muribaculaceae bacterium | reverse complement strand
GGTGGTGCAGCTATAACCGTTTTGAAATTGCCAATATCTACGGGTACGAAATATGCTATTGTTGTTGGTGGTGCTACAAAGAACTCATCTTTTGGTGTTGAAGGTACAGCATATTTCACGGCTCTTGCTGGAAGTACTCCTACAGATCCCACCTATATATCGGATGGCAGTGGTTGGAAAAACCCTGTTGGTTCTGGGGGAAGTGGAAGATTATCCGGTCAAACTGGATTATATAATGCTCTTAGTGTTATTGTTAAACAAGGTGCTTCTGGTAATGGCTCTGATGGTAATTATGAGTTTAATGAAACAGGTAATAAACGATATGGAGCAGGTGGTAGTCAAGGTACAGGCGGTGTTTCTACTGGTATAGGTGGTACGGCTACTACTCCTAGTGCAGGTGGTTCTTCTGGTGGTGGTAAAGGAGGTCAAGGTTGTAGTTATGCTTATGATAATTCTTTAGGTAAATATGCTCTTTCTGGAGGTTATGCTGGCTCTGCAGCAACTGCTAATACTGGCTCTGGAGGCGGCGGAGGCGGCGGTAAGTGTGGCTCTGGTAGTACAAACTATGGGAGTGCGGGTTCAGGAGGTTCTGGTGCTTCAGGTATTGTAATCATTCGTAATACTCGAGCATCTTATGAAACTAATCCACCTGTTTGTTCTCTTAGTGCGGACTCAACTACAATAACTGCTATTGCTACTGATGATATGGGTATATCTTATCAAGGATGGAGTAATACTTATTCAGGATCTAGTAGTTCAACAAAGGCAATTAGTACAGGGACACATACTTATTATGTAGTAGATACTTCAGGTAATAAAAGCAGTTGTTCAATTACTATTACAAATACTGAATTAGAAAGTACGGAAGAAAGAACATCGGCTTATGAAAAATGGAATAATGGAACTTGTACATGTCGTGGAGCAAGTACTTCAAATGGTTATCCAGTAGTTCAACCAAGTTGTAATGCAAAGACATGTCCTTGTCCTAGTGGTATGTGGCAAATTAGTGTTTGTTCAAGTGTTCATATAGGATACTATTGTTCTTCAGGAGAAACATTAAGTGGTTCAGTATGCATTAGAACTACACAAGTAGCTAGTTGCCCAAGTGGTTATACTAAGATAGATGATAATTATTGTTATAAAAAATAGTGGTATGTATTATTACATATCACTTTTTATATAGATATCATTATTTACTTTTACTTGATATTTATTTTCTAATAATGGAAGTATTTTATTTGGTATATCTACATTATAATTAATACTATCTTGATATATTTTATTATTAATATGATAATTAGTTAATAATAAATCTATATCATTAATATCTTTATATGTAAAATATATATCTATATTTTTACCTGGTATTAATTTTGTTAATTTTGTATTATTTAAACAAGTAGATATACATTTAGAATAGGCACGGATAAGACCACCAGACCCTAATTTTATTCCTCCAAAGTATCTTATTACAATTGCTAGGACAAAGTTAAGATTATGCTTAGTTAGAACATCTAATATAGGTTTACCAGCCGTACCACTAGGCTCTCCATCATCACTACATTTAATATTATTTGGTAATATATAAGCATAGCAGTAATGAGTAGCATCTTTATATTTATCTTTTACTTGATTTATATAATTATCTATATCATTTATATTATTAATATTATAAATAATAGTTATAAATCTAGAGTTTTTAATAATTAAAGTATTTTCTATAGATTCTTTTATAGTATTCATAAACTCACCCAAGTAATTGTACCATGATATTTACTTTATAGCAATTATCTTATATAATTATGTATAGAAATTATTGGAGGGGATTATGTTTAAAGAAGAATTAGCTTTAGTACCACATCATCCAGGATGCTATTTAATGAAGAATAGTGATGGTAATGTTATATATGTTGGTAAATCAAAGAATTTAAAGAATAGATTATCTTCTTATTTTAGATCTAGTCATACAGGGAAGACGGCTATGTTAGTAAGAGATATAGCTAAGTTTGAATATATATTAACATCTTCTAATTTAGAGGCTTTATTATTAGAAATTAATTTAATTAAGAAATATAACCCTAAATATAATATCTTGCTTAGAGATGATAAGTCATATCCTTATATTGAACTTACTAATGAAAGTGTACCTAGATTAGTAGTAGTTAGAAATGCTAATGTTAAAAAGAATAGAAGTCATAAATTATTTGGACCTTATCCTAATGTAGTAGCAGCTAGAGAAACAGTAGATATTTTAAATAGAATATATCCTCTTAGAAAATGTAAGATATATCCTAAAAAAGAATGCTTATATTATCATATAGGAGAGTGTCTTGGTTATTGTACACATAATATTGATAATGAAATAATTAATAATATGAGAAATGAAATTATATCTTTTTTAAATGGTAATCATGAAATTGTTACTAATAAAATAAAAGAAAGTATGAATAATTATGCTGATAAGTTAATGTTTGAGAAAGCAATTGAGTATAAGAATATGTTAGATTATATAAATATTACTTTAGAGAAACAAAAAGTAGAATTAGATGATAATATTGATAGAGATGTTATAGGGTATTATACTGATGGTAATTATTTATCTGTACAAATATTATTTATTAGAGGGGGAAAATTACTAGATAGAAAAAGAGATATATTTCCTATGGTTGATACTTTAGAAGAAGAATTAACTAATTATGTATCTAATTTTTATGATAAACATAAGATTAAACCTAATGAAGTATTAATACCTGATATTTTAGATAAAGAATTATTAGAACAAGCTTTTGATTTAAGAGTAAATATTCCTATAAAAGGAAAGAAGAAGAAAATATTAGATTTAGCTTTTGAGAATGCTAAGATGTATTTTGATGAACAAATGACTTTAGTTAAACAAGATGATGAGATGAGAGATAGAGCTATATTAGAACTTAAAGAATTATTACATTTAGATAATTTAAGTAGAATAGAGTTATTTGATAATTCTAATTTATTTGGTAGTTTTAATGTTTCAGGTATGGTAGTATTTATAGATGGTAAACCTTGTAAGAATGAGTATCGTAAGTTTAAGATAACTAATGATAAAAATGATGATTATGGTACGATGAGAGAAGTTATTTATAGAAGATATTTTAGAGTAATGAAAGATAAACTTTCTAAGCCTGATTTAATAATAGTAGATGGGGGAATAGGACAGATTAATGTTGCAAGAAGTGTTTTAGAGGAACTTAACTTTTTTATTCCTATAGCGGGTTTAAAGAAAGATGATAATCATAATACTAGTGTTTTACTTGGTAATTATCCTATAGAGGCTATTAATATAGATAAGAAGAGTTCTTTATTTTTACTGCTTACTAGAATGCAAGATGAAGTTCATAATTATGTTATTAATTATCATCGTAGTATTAGGAGTAAAGGCGCTTTAACAAGTATTTTAGATAATATTGATGGTATTGGAGAAAAGAGAAAGAAAGAATTGTTAAAGAAATATCGTACTTTAACTAATATGAAAAAAGCTACTGTAGAAGAACTAGAGGAAATATTACCTAAGAATGTAGCAGAATCTTTTTTAGAATATATAAATAGTATTGAATAGATAGTTAAAACTATCTATTTTTGCATTAAAAAGCCACCACTATAAAGTGATGGTATAAGTTAAACTCTACTATAGAATTCAACAATTAATGATTCATTAATATCAGCGTTTAATTCGCTTCTTTCAGGATATCTAACATAAGTAGCTTGTTTTTTAGATTCATCATAATTAATGAAGTCAACTCTCTTTGGCTTATTAGCTAAAGCAATTTCTACTCCTGTATGATTCATTGAAGACTCTTTTAATGATATTACATCGCCAACTTTAACTCTGTAAGATGGAATGTTAACTTTCTTACCATTTACAGTAATATGTCCGTGGTTAACTAATTGTCTAGCTCCTCTTCTAGTAGTAGCAAAACCTGCTCTATAAACTAGGTTATCTAATCTACTTTCTAGTAAGATAAGTAAGTTTTCACCATGAACACCTTTCATTTTACCAGATTCATTTACTAATTTTTCAAATTGTTTTTCACTAATTCCATACATGAATCTTACTTTTTGCTTTTCAGTTAACTGAATTGAATAGTTTGAAGGTTTTCTTTTTCTATCTTTTCCATGTTGTCCAGGACCATAAGGTCTTTTTGCAATATCTTTACCATTTTCAAGAATTGAGAAAGAAACTCTTCTAGCTTGTTTGTTATTTGGACCAGTATATCTTGCCATATTTTTTCCTCCTTCTGCTATTTTGGAGATAACTAATATATTTCATAGGGTGTATTATCTTGACTTTCACTTATGCAGCAAAATAAGTTACTTATACATTACACATTACAAAATATTGTTAGTCTGCTGCCAAATGCATAAATATTATATAATTAAATGCTAGGGAAAGTCAAGATAAATGTTGTTTGACAAATATATTTTTTTTTGATACAATTTATAAGTCTTTAGAACTTTATTAAGAAGGGAGAATAATGAGTAAGATAAAGTTATTTAGTTTAGGTGGCCTAAATGAGAATGGTAAGAATATGTTTGTTATGGAAATAGATAATGATATTCTTGTATTCGAGGCTGGACTTAAATATAGTGATGAATATACATTAGGAATTGATTATAGTATTCCTAATATTGATTATTTGAAACAAAATGTAAAAAGAATAAAGGGTGTTTTTTTAACACATGGTCATGATGAGAATGTAGGAGCTTTAGTAGATATATATAAGTATTTAGATAATGTTAAAGTATATGGCTCTAAATTTACTATGGATATTGTTAGAAAAGAGTTTGAGAACTATAAAGTAGATACTACTAATTTAGTTGAGATAAAAGTTAATAAGGCGATTACTGTTGGTAATGTTAAAATATTTCCTGTTAATTTATCTCATTCAATTCCAGATAATTTTGGATATGCTGTATATACTAGTGATGGAGTAATATTTTATGGTACAGATTTTGTTTTTGATGCTGTTATGAGAGGACCATATCAGACAGATATTGGTAAGCTAGCATATATTGGTAAACAAGGAGTATTATGTTTACTTAGTGAATCTATATATGCTGATAAAAAAGGATATACTACTCCTAACCATCGTATAGAAGGATTAATTGGTAAGACTTTAAATAATGCTACTGGTAGAATAATATTTAATGTTTTGAATTCCCATTTATATAGGATACAAGAATTATTTAATGAAGTTATGAAGACCGATAAAAAAATCGTTATTATGGGTAAAAGACTTCAAAACATTGTTAATTATTCACTAGATAATGGTTATTTGCATATAGATAAAAAGTTTATTGGAGATTTATCTAATATCAATGATAAGAATACTATTATATTAAATACTAATGAAAGAGAAAAGCCTTATGCTAATATGATTAGAATTATTAATGGGTATGATAAGTTTATCAAGATAGAACCTACTGATACTATATTTTTAGCTACTCCAATATATGAGGGTAGAGAAAAGACATTCTATAAGATGCTTGATGATATTGCTAAGATTGGTGCTGATAGTGTTATATTATCTCCTAAAAAGTATTTATCATATCATGCTTCAAGTGAAGATTTAATGATGATGCTTGAACTTATGCAACCTAAGTATTATTTTCCAATTAAAGGAGAATATCGTAATCAGGTGGCAAATGCTAATTTAGCGGAGACGGTTGGCATTCCTAAGGAAAATATTATATTAAAAGAGAATGGTTGCGTTGCAACATTTGAAAATGGTGTATTAGTAGATGATTATATAACTATACCAACGGGTTCTATTTCAATAGATGGTGATAGTAGTGATGATATTGGAGAAGTAGTTTTAAAAGATAGAGAATTACTTAGTCAAAATGGTATTATAATTATTACTGCTACGATGAGTAAGAAAACAAAGAAAATATTAGTAGGACCAGAAATATTAACTAGAGGTTTTATTTATGTTAAAGATTCAATAGAAATAATAGATAAAATAAAAGAAATGTGTAGTAAAGTTATTACAGATAATACTTATCCTAACTATATAGATTATACTAAAATAAAGAATACTATTAGGGAACAATTATCTAATTATTTATTTAATACTACTGGTAATAGACCAATGATTATTACAGTTATGCAAGAAATATAAGACTAAGAAGAATTTTCTTAGTTTTTTGTTGTTTAAATAATTTACTAATAATAAATAATGTTGTATACTTTTAATATAAGGATAGAGCAATTAGGTAGGTGTTAGTTTTGAAAAAAAGAACAATATATATAACTTTATTATTAATATTTATAATAGGTATTGTATCTATTA
>CAZTTM010000052.1:0-6382 GCA_964616035.1 uncultured Muribaculaceae bacterium | reverse complement strand
CAGAGCCTATTTGTCTAGTAAATAACCATATTATAACGCCACCTAGTAATACCATTGGAATATATTCAATTAATATAGTAAAGACAGATGATGCTTCAGGGTCATTTACTACTTCTAGTTTAAATGTATTACTTTCTTCAGCATTTAGTATTACTGATAATACTTCATCTGATTTTGGTAAATATAATTTAAAACTTTCATATTCATCATAGCTTTTTAGTTTGCCTGTAATTTCATAGTTTTGTGTATTTACTTTTGGTGTTATTCTTAATTCTGATATTTCTCCTTTGCTTAAGTAATCAGTAAATTCATTATATGTAAATTCATTTACTTTATTTTTCATACCGTTTGCAAATAATAAGCATCCTACTATAAATAATAGTAGTAATACGTAAGGGACTAATCCTTTATTTATATTATTTTTCTTGCGATTCATTTTTTTCTTCCTTTCTGTGATAACACTTTAGTATTATATCATATTTTTCATTATTTTCAACATCATATTTAGATTTCTTAAGTCCGGGAAGCCATAGTATATTGTTTTTACTGTCTACTAGTAGGGGATAACTATCTCTAAGTGATGTTGGAATTTTTTCATTTATAAAGATATCTTTTATTTTCTTTTTACCATTTAACCCTTTTAATTCAATATAATCTCCATCTTTTCTGTTTCTTATATATAGAGGAAGTGTTATATCTTTACTATTTAATCTTATTATATAATTACTTTTACTATTTTCTTTGTCAATTTTGGATATTGTGAAGTTATTTATTGTTATACTTTCTTTTAATAATATGTTATAGTTATTGGGTTTCATAATATTATCAATAAAATATAATTTGTTATATTCTTTTCTTACTATTTTATTATTAGGTAGGTTAATAGTTTGATTCGGTTTAGCATTATTAATAACATTTAGTATTTGTTTTATATGATTATCTGTTATATTATTTGGTTTATTATCATATAAGTTGTTTGTTATAGTATATAGAATATTTTTTTTAATAAAAGTATCTTCTTTATTAAACGTATCTATTAGGATATAATTATCAATATATATATTTGGTATGATTCTAGTAATATATCTTTTAATATAGTCATCATATTCTTCTAATGTTTTTGAGTAAGTTAAGAATTTTTTGTGAATATTTTTATCTTCTTTTTTAAGAAGGGGTAGAATATTTTTGCGATATCTATTTCTTGTATAATTTGTATCGGAGTTAGTATAGTCAATATAATATTTTATGTTATGGTCTTGATTATATTTGATAATATCTTCTTTAGTATAATAGAGAAGAGGTCTTATTATATAACATTTGTGGTTATAAGATATTTCTTTTATACCTAGATAGCCTTCAATGTTAGATCCTCTACTTATTTTCATAAGAACTGTTTCAATTAAATCATCACCGTGATGGGCTAGAAATAGATATTTAGTATGATATTTATTTAATATTTCTTCATAAAATTTATATCTTTTTTTTCTGGCTTCGTTTTCAAAGTTATTTTCTTGCCAGTTTGTTATTTTATAGCACTCGAAGGTTATATTATTTTCTTGACAATATTTCCTTAAATATTCTTCTTCTTCAATGCTTTGCTTTCGGATATTATGATTTATATGACAACATATAATATTGTAATTAGTTTTTTCTTTTAATAAGTGTAGAAGACACATTGAATCAGGACCTGCTGAACAACCAACAGCAATAGTATCATTATCAATTAAGTCATGATAATTTTTAAGTTCCATATAACCTCCTTTTCTTACAATTATTATATAATTTTTGTATAATAAAAGCAAGAAAATTACCCTGTAGTTATTGATATTTACGGTTTTATATTTGTAATATGTAAAAATCACATTTTTTTGTGAAATGTGATTTTTATTAATTTAGTAAAATTTGAATTTATTCAATGTAGTTAATATCATATTTTGATAAATTATTTGTAATATTTTTGTTTGATGGTATTTCTTGATGCATAAAGGCTCTTTTATATTCTGAAATTAATCCGTTCCTAACTGTTGCGTTGTAACTTGAACCTAGTTGTATAATTCTATCCGTTTCTGATGCTTCTATGGTTTCACCATTTTGGCTTTTCCAAATATCAGTCATCAGTATATAGTATTCACCTTCATTTAAAAGTTCCCCATTATCCATAAATATATAACTTTTTCCATCTTCGCTTAGGCCACCATATTGCATAAATTCAATTGGTTCGTTTGTTTTTAGATAACCTTTGATATTATCTAAAACTTCTATTTCATATATAGTATATGGATCACTAGCTATAGTTTTAACTTTATTATATCATTTGATACATTTGATTTAATTAATTTTATTTGAAATAGTGGACTACATCCTAATTTTGTGTTAAACCTGTAATATTCTACATCAATATACATTAAGAAAATGATAATAATCAATGTAAAACATTTTATAGCGGGTTTTTAACTTTTTAATCATTTTCGGCTCATTCTATATAAAATAAGTTATTTATTTGTTTTTTTATTTTCAATATAAAAATATCATTATATATTTTAAAAGTCAATATTGTTTACAATTATTTTCATGCCTTTAACCTGTTTTTTTTGATTTAAGTATTTATTTTTTGGTGTTTTTTTGGTACAATGATAAATGTAGGAAATAAGGTGAATTGTATGGGGAAGATTATTGCAGTTGTTAATCAAAAGGGTGGAGTTGGCAAAACTACTACTAGTATAAATTTATCTGCTTCCTTAGGTATTTTAGGTAAAAAAGTATTAATTGTTGATTTAGATCCTCAAGGCAATGCTACTACTGGAGTAGGTGTTGATAAAGGTAGTATTGATAATAGTATTTATGAAGTGTTAGTTAAGAAGTGTGATATTAAGTCCGCTATTATTAAGACTAAGAGTAAGAATTTAAGTATTATACCGGCTTATTTAAATTTAGCTGGTGTTGAAATGGAGTTAATTGAGTTAGAAAGAATATATCGTGAGAAAGGGGAAAGGCTTAATAGGGTTAGTAGACTTAAAGAAGAATTAAGTTTAGTTAGTGACAAGTATGATTATATTATTATAGATTGTCCACCTTCTTTGGGTATTCTTACTACTAATGCTTTGTGTGCTGCAAATAGTGTTCTTATTCCTGTCCAATGTGAGTATTTTGCATTAGAAGGAATAATGCAGTTAATTAATACTATTATGTTGGCTCAGAAGAAGGTTAATCCTGATTTAGATATTGAAGGAGTTCTTCTTACGATGTTGACTTCTAATACTAATTTGGGTCTTGAGGTTGTTGAGAGTATTAAAGGTTTCTTTAAAGAAAGAGTTTATGATACAATTATTCCTAGATTAATACGTTTAGCGGAAGCACCTTCACATGGTAAACCTATATTAGAGTATGAACCTAGGAGTAGAGGAACACTTGCTTATTTAAATTTAGCTAAGGAGGTAATAGCAAGAAATGGAGCAAAAGAAGAAAGCGTTAGGTAAGGGACTTGAACAATTATTTAATAGTGAAGTATTAGATTTTGATTCATTTGAGAGTAGTATATTAGAGACTACTAAGGAATCTGATATTAGAGAGATTCGCATCGATGAGATTAGAACTAATCCTTATCAGCCTAGAAAAACATTTAATCAGGAGGCTTTAGAGGAATTGGCAGAGTCTATTAAGAACTATGGTGTTTTTCAACCAATTATTGTTAAACCTAGTATTAAGGGTTATGACTTAGTTGCAGGTGAGAGAAGGTTAAGAGCTTCTAAGATGGCTGGTTTATCTACTATTCCGGCAATTGTTAAGGAATTTTCTGACGAAATGATGCGTGAGATTGCTCTTCTTGAAAATTTGCAAAGAGAGAATTTGAGTGCTATTGAATTAGCATGGGCATATAAAGGTATTATTGATAGTATGCATATTAGGCAAGAAGATTTAGCTAGTAAGCTTGGGAAGAGTAGGAGTCATATTACTAATATGATTGGATTGCTTAGACTTCCTGAAGATGTGCAAAATATGATATTAGATAATAAGATTTCTATGGGACATGCTAGGGTACTTAGTAAGATTGAAGATGATAGTAAGATTTCTGAATTAGCAAATCGTGTTGTTAGCGAGAATTTGAGTGTTAGAGATTTAGAAAAATTATCTACAAATACTGAGATTAAAAAGAAAGTTCCTACGCAAAGAATTAGTCATGCTAATGATTATAGTTATTTAGAAAATGATCTTAGAGATTTTCTAGGTACTAGAGTTAAGATTAGTAATAAGAAAATGGAAATTTATTTTGAAAATAGTAATGATTTACAGCGTATATTAGAAATATTAGATGTAAAGATTAACTAGTATATATAAACAATCCTTTGGGGTTGTTTTTTAATGTCATTTTGTGTCGAATTTTTTGAGTTTGTATTTGTTGATTATTATTTTATGAATGTTTTATAATTATATTGTAAGAAGGAGAGGTGTTAGCATGAGTGGAAATGTAAAATGGTTTAATAATGAGAAGGGATATGGTTTTATAGACCACATTGGTGGTGAGGATATTTTTGTTCATTATTCTGCTATTAAACATGATGGATTTAAAACTCTTAGTGAGGGGCAACATGTTGAATTTGACTTAATTGAAACTCCTAAGGGATTACAGGCAGTTAATGTTGTTCAAGTAAATGAAACAAAAGTTAGGTAATGTATTATGTAGACATCCTAGGATGTCTATTTTTGCGTAAAAAAAAGGAGATTACTCCTTTTAGTTATTATTACATCCACTGTTTCCACAGCTACATCCTTTATTATTATTTGTTCCCCAGAAAAGGACAAAGAATATGATAAGGACAACAATTATTATCCATAACCAGTTTCCACCTTCGTATCCACCGTATCCATATCCAGGATATCCATATCCGTACATAATTCACCAGCCTTTCATTCATTATATTATATTAATTATGTGTTAATTAAGATATAATGGATACCTATGTTTTTAATATTATTTTTAAATATTTGCTTAATATATAATTATTAAGATACGCTTTTTTGTATATTAAATTATTTAAATTCTTTAATAATAAGGTTTATTAAATCTTTGGCAGAGTTTTGATTAATGATTTTGCGTTGATTTTTAACTATTTCTTCTGCTAATGAATTATCATTTAGTAATTTATTTATATTTGTTATTATTTCATCTTTGCTATTACATGTAAAGCTCATATTATGACTTGCAAAAAAGGATGTATTATATGTTTCAATTCCCGGGATAGGAAATATATGAAGTAGTGGTTTTCCTATTGTGGCTATTTCTGTTGATGATAGTCCACCTGGTTTAGATAATACAATATCTGATGAATATATTAAATCATTTATATTATTTGTGTAGCCATATATAATTAATTTTTCATTTTTTATTTTATTTAATTCTTTATATAAAACTTTATTAGTACCACATATAATTATTACTTTAATGTTAGGTATTTTTAAAAGATCCACTAGAATGTCTTTGATATTTCCAAAGCCCATACTTCCTAGCATTACTAATATTAATTTTTCGGTGGTTATATTTAGTTCTTTTTTAATATTTTTAGCCTTATTTATAAAGTTTGATGATATAGGTATGCCTGTTGTTATTAATCTTTGTTTTTCTATTCCTTTTTCAACAAATCTTTTTTCTAATCCTTTTTGTATAATTAGATGGTTTGGTTTAGTTTCTTCTAAAAATGGGCATGGTTCATAGTCTGTTGCAATGGTTATAAATGGTATTTTCTTTTTATGGTATTTATTTATTGCTGTTAAAGTAAGCGATGGGAATAGATGAGTTGTTATTACTAAATCATAAGAGTTAGTCATTATATAATTATATAGTTTTTTTGTATGTAGTTTGTTTAATAAATATACAGGGCTTTTTATTTTAGTTTTACTATAGAGTTCGCCTAATTTATAGACGTTTTTAAATATTTTTCCGTTTCCTGATAATGATGATAGATATAACTTTGAAGATATTTTTTTAGCATTAATGTTTACTATATCATAAAAATCTTTAAATTCATTGTCAATATTATTTTGTGTCAACTCTTCTTTGATATAATTTGCACATGTGTTATGGCCTCCGCCAGTACTACATGATAGTATTAGTATTTTCATATATTCTCCTTTTAATAATTATAATGTAATTTTAACATATTATTTATTAAATTATTTTATTTTTATATTATATTTTTTATTTATGGTTTTATGTAAAGTATTTTTTACAATGTTCGGGCTTTTGAATAATCTTTACTTATTATTTTTCATATATTATTATGAAAGGATGTGATTATATGAATAATCTTAATAATGGTGATTGTGGATTTGGTAAGGCTTTAAGAGTTATTGAACAAGCTAATAGAAATAGACCTTCTTCTGGATG
>CAZTTM010000051.1:0-6453 GCA_964616035.1 uncultured Muribaculaceae bacterium | reverse complement strand
ACCCGAGTTTGACAGTTTTAAGTTTTTTTCAGTTATAAACCCTTATAAAATCTACAAGAAATCGTTTTTTAGAAATACGTAATTTCTCATATTATTGATTTTCTAAATATTAGATGGTAAAATTATAAATAGATAGAAATACAAAAATGTTAATTATTGTAATAAAGTCAATAAATATAAGGTTTTATAATAAAAGCGTAAAGAAATTTTTTTGATTTTTTTCTAAATCGTCAAAAAAGCATACACATTACGCATTTTTTAGTGAGTAAAAACTCTTTAAAAATAAGGCTTTTAGAGTTTTTTTGTTTAATAACTGTCAAAGTCAGGATTTTATCATAGAATTTATTAAATTACAATTAATTTTTTATTAAATAACAAAAGTTTATTATTGTTGACAACAGTAATTACCATTTTCAAGTTTCCACTCTTCTTGGTTTATTTCATATACATAATTTTTATTTTGATAAGTTATAGTTATTTTGATGCTTTCTAAATCAAGATTTTGTCCTGTCTTTGGATCAGTTAAACTACTTGTAATATAGTTGTTTTCTAATAAATACTTAGCAGTTATACTTGACTCAATAGTCTTATATCTATTATCCGCTACATATTCTTTACTAGCTTCAATAATCGTGTTTTTTAATATTTCATAGTTTTTTTCTTTATTTTTATTTATTAATGATGTTATAGAAACAACTGAAATAGTAGAAATAATAGCAAGTATTGCTACTGTTACCAATAATTCTACTATTGTAAATCCTTTTTTATTCATAATTATCATACCCTTACATTACAAGTATAATATATTTATAATTATTTAACAAGAAAAAAGAAGAACTTTTATTCTTCATCTTCTAATTTTTTTAGTACTTCTCTTATTACCATTGCTGCTCTTTGTTTAACTTCTTTTGCAGTCTTCTCAAGAACAGGTGTGCCCTTTTCTTTAGCATATTCTACTAAATCTTCAACTTTGTCTTTTAATTCATTACTTTTCTTCTTAGCAATAGCAAGAACTTTTTCTTTATCCAAATCCTCAAGTTCATCTTTTACTTCATCTATTTTCTTCATGAACTCTTTTTTTACATCATCTATGTCTATTTCTTTTGCTTTATTTATTAGTTCATCAATTTTATTTTTAACATCTTTTCTAAGATCTTCACCTTTCTTAGGGGCAAATAACATTCCAGCACCTATTCCTAAACCTACTCCAGCAACAAATGGCCAAATATTTTTTTTCTTACTCATCTTCATCAGTCTCCTTTTCTTTATCTTTTTTCTTTTTCTTAACAAAGAACTTTCTTATAATTAAACTTATACCATCTACCATACGGTCACTTAGTAATGATAGTTTATCAGTTGTAGCATCAATAATATTAAATACTCCATTTAATGAACTAACTTTAGTATTTATATTATCTACAACTTTTTCCATTTTGTTCATTACGTTTATTAGTTTTATGCTTAAAACTATTAATATTCCAAGCAATATTGAACCTAATAAGTATAAAATGACTGGTAGAACTTCATTTAGTGTCATTATTAATCCTCCTTATCCTCATACATTGAATCAATCAAATCAAATAAGTCATCTTTCTTTTCACTAGATGTATTAGTTTTTTCTTCTTTAGATACTTCCTTCATTTCAATTTGCTCAGCTTTTACTTCCTCATCATTATGATTAACAATTTTTATATCATTATTCTCTTTTTCCGTATTTTCTTCATCTTTTGGGACTTCATATGCTACTCCAAAGTCTTCATAATTTTCAATAGCTTTTTCTATAGTTATCTTTTTATTATCTGCTTCTTCAGCTTCTTTAGAAATATCATATAATAAATCATCTTCTTTTAAAGCAGCATTTCTTCTAGCTTCTTTTAATAATTCACAATTTTCACATAATAAATTATCTTTAATTTCATCAGTTAAATTGCCAAAAGCTTTCTTTCTAACTGTTTCAAAATCAACTTTTTTAGATGGCCTTTTTAAGTTAGATGATGTTGCATCATCTTTTTCCATAACTTCCTCTTTAGTATAGTTTTTATCTAATACACCATATACAGGTGAAATAACTGGTGAAGCTTTAAAATGATTTTTATTCTTTTCTTTAGCATCATCTTGATATAAATCTGCTACTTTTTTAGGCTTTTCAGGCTCTTTAATTACATTTAATGTTGGCTTATTTTGCGACATATTAAGTTCTTTCTCAATAGTTCTTGAAAAGTCAAATCTTTGTTCTCTTGTTTGATTTAAATTTACTTCTTCTCTTTTAACAGGAGGTATTTGTTTAATTTCTATTTCCTCACGTTCATGCTTCTTTTCTTCTTCTAAAACAGCTTCACGCATTACTTTAGGTAGTTCATTTTTTTCTTCTTCTAATTCTTCTTCAGAATCAACTTCATCTATTTCCTCTACATCAGTAAATAATTCTTTTAATTTATTTAAAAATCCCATTACTAGCACCTCTTTCTAATTATCCTATATCAGGAAGTTTATCCTTATCTTCATCTTCAACTATTTCTTGTAAATATTGTGAAAACTTACTTTCAGCTGATTCTGGTTTCTTTAGTTCATAACTAATCTCACCATTTTTATAACCATCTTCAGACAATAAAGCATTAATAGTTGTATCATTATATTTAATATTATTTAAAATTATTAACATATTAGCGAGTACTTCTTGAAAGTCTTCTTTACTAGTATATCCTTCAATTTTAGCATAATCATAAGATATTTCTATAAAGTAATTATTATCATTTTTATTTATACCAATATATCCTTCTTTATTGTTATAATTTAGCAAATGATAATAATAATTATATGTATTATCTTTGATATAATTTTCATTTTTATAATAATACCCAACAATGTCAACATAAAAATAGATCTCACTATTCTTTATTTTCAATACTAAGTTATTATTTTCACTATAAACTTGCATAACTCCAACTGGACGGTAATACATATAACCGTATCCTGCAGTATTAACTACTGTATCATCTTCTCCTAGTATATCATTAATAGTATTATCTATATTATTTGTTAGTCTTGTACATCCTGTTAAAAATAGAATGATAATCAGTATTATAAACTGTTTATATTTCACTATCATTCACCTACTCTCCTACATTATATCAAAAAAAAAAGAAAAGTTAAATACTTTTCTAAAAATTAATGATAAAATTAATTATATCACTAAAATTTATTCCTAAAATAAATAATATTAAAGCAGACATACTTAAAAATGGGCCAAAAGGAATAATATTATCTTTCTTTCTCCAAACGAAGTATATAGCTATAGGAAAAGCAATAAATGTTGCTAAAAATATTGAACAAATACTCATAGCATATCCTAAAACTAATCCAAAAAGAAATAATAATTTTATATCTCCTCCACCTAGAGATTCTTTTTTAAATATTTTATCTCCTAGTAGTTTTAATAAATACATTGTTAAGAAAGAACCAATTCCAGATAAAATACTATATGCTGTTTCAACTATCCCTACTCTAAATAAATTAATAATGATAATAGAGCCCACACTAAATAATAATACTTCATCTAAAATAATCATATATTCAATATCACTTACAATAATAGTAATAATCGTAGATGTAAATACTAATGCTAATACTAAATCTAAGTTAAGACCAAAGACATGATAACAAACACTATATAAGATACCAGATATTACTTCTACTAAAAGATAGCTTATCGGTAATTTAGTATGACATTTAGAACATTTACCTCCTAAAAATATATAAGATAGAATTGGTATTAGTTCATACCAAACTAATTGATGATTGCATACCTCACAATGTGATGGTGGAGAAATAATTGACTTATCTTGACTAAGTCTTGTTGCTACTACATATAGAAACGATCCCATGACCGTTCCTAATATAAAGAATATAATTACATATATTAAATCCATTGTTAACTCCTTATATCATCGTACTATATATATCAAACATTGGTAATATTACTGATAGCAATATTATACCAACTATTACTGCAAGCAAAATAATCATTATTGGCTCAACTAAACTTTTTAAACGTGTTGTTGTATTAGTTTGTTCTTCTTGATAATAGTTAGCAACATCTTCCATCATAGTGCCTAACTTTCCCGTACGTTCACCTGTTAGTAGCATTTCATAGGCAATATCTGGAAAAGCCCAATGATTTTTGAAAGCTTTGGATAATCCTTCTCCTGTACTTAGATTTTCTATTGCTTTCTTTATTAGTTCTTTATATATTTCATTATTAGATATTTTACTTAATATTTCCATACTATCAGTAATAAAAACATCATGCTTTAATAAAGTAGAAAAAGTACTTGTAAACATTATTATTTCATTATATATAATTATATTTTTAACTATTGGTATTTTCATGCCAAGATATTGAACTGAATATCTAAATCCTTTTGACTTGTTATAACAATACATAATTATAAATACAATAGCAATTATTCCACCAAAGATAAATAAATAATATTCCCCTAAAAATTCACTAAAGGCAATTACTGCTTGAGTTAAGGCAGGTAATTCACTACCAGCTTCCGAATACATCTTAGTAAATGATGGTACAACATACAATATAACAAATGTTAAGATAGCAATAGCAAATACCATAATTGCACTAGGATATATCATAGCGTTTATTACTTGTTTTCTATTAGTATCTGAGCGGCGATAATACTGGGCCATTTCATCTAATATTTCTGTTAAATTTCCCGTAAGTTCTGATGTCTTAACCATATTTATTAACATTCTAGGAAATGTATTACCTTGTTTTTCTAAACAATCACTGAAACTTACACCCTTATTTAATTCAAAAACAATTCTACGATAAATATTTCTTGTGTGTCTATCTTCAGTCTGCCTTGATAAGATAGCCATTGCTTCTACTAATGGAATACCAGCTTTAATTAATGTTGATAACTGGGTTAAAAAGAATACTATGTCTTTTAATCTCATCTTTCTTCTAGTACTTATTAATACCAGGCCTAAACTATTAGATAATTTATCTTCTTTTATTTCAACAACATCATAACCCTGACTACTTAGAAATGATTGTACTTCCACTTCAGTTTCCGCATCAAAATAATCACTAACTAACTTCCCAGTATTATTTTTAACTTTATAAGCATAGCGTTTTTTTTTCTTAATTGAATTGTCTTGATTATTTTTTGAACTTTGATGATTAGTAAATGCTGGATTAACAGAGTTAATATTTGTATTTACGGGTTCTTTAGTTTTCATATTTATATCCCTTACCTATCATAAAATTATTATACCATACTTTTATCACTTTTATTAACTTTTTTAAAAAACTATCATATATTATTCTAGGAAGGTGTCATATATGTATCCAAATTTTATACCTAATAGTCCAATATTTAATAGTATTCCCTATGGAATAGCCAGAATGAGTACTACTCGTGGGCCTAGCTTATTAGCAAAGTTAGGATTAACAGGCAAATCCATAAATTGGGGAGGGCTACTTAACAATGCTAGTAAAACATTAGGCGTAGTTAATCAAGCAATACCATTAGTTAAACAAGCAGGGCCAATGTTTAATAACATGAAGTCAATGATGCGTTTAGCATCTGTATTTAAAGATGAAACTGACAATTCTCCACGAATAAGTAAAGCAAGTAATAATTCACAAAAAAGCATAGTAAAAGAGAATAGTTTTATAGATAATTACCAATATAATAAGCCTAGTTTCTTTGTATAAAAAAATATCCTTCACATTCGGGATATTTCTTTTATTTATTATGCTGGAGTGTTTGTGACACTACCAGTAACTGTAACTGATAAACTTCCTGATACGTTTGATGTTTGAGCACTATCTAACCATATATATAAGTAATATGTTTTCGTAAACTTAGTAGTATCTGTAGAATCTTGAGTAATTCCAGTTCTATCGTTAGTTACCATATTAAATGCTGTACCTGCTGAAGCATTTGCAAAATTACCACTTGCAACAACACCACTTGTACAACTAGATGAATTAGTTGTTAAAGCCCATTTCATGTTAGAAATTTTTAAGCCACTATCTAATGTTGTAGGTTTAAGACCAATTGTAAAACTTACAGAACCTCCAGATGTATTTACAGCAGTAGCAGTTATTGTTCTTTTTATTGCATATGTTGAGTTTGTACATGTTGTTGGTACAAATGATACTGATTGATTACCACCACCAGCTACTGTCATTGTTAAATTACCTGATTTAATTTGTGTAATGTTTGTTGCTGTAGCACTAGCAGTAATAAACGCATAAGTACCTCCTGCAACTATACCTATAATTGCAATAGCAGCAATTAAGGATAACACTAACACTTTGCCATTTTTATTATTCATATTATTCCTCCTTCTTTATTATTTTGATGTAGATGATACTGTAATATTTCCTTTGTATGCTAAGTTCATACATGCAGAATTTGTAATTTT
>CAZTTM010000050.1:1054-6670 GCA_964616035.1 uncultured Muribaculaceae bacterium | reverse complement strand
ATGGTAGCTTAACATATCCCGTGGGGATGATAACCGCAGATGAGATGGCATTTGCTGGTGGTGTAATATGGCAGACAAATACTTCATATTATCTATATAATGGTGCGCATAACTGGACTTTGTCTCCGTTTAACTTCTACTACTGGAGTGCTGACGAGTTCAGCTTGTATTCTTCCGGGATTTTCGGCATCGGCTACGGCGTTACGGGTTCGCGCGGTGGGCGTCCTGTAGTTTCACTTAAGAAAGGTACAGAATTATCTAGTGGTAGTGGTACAGCAACTAGTCCTTATATAGTAAGTTAAAAAAGAATGCTTATTTTAGTTTTAAGCATTCTTTTCATATAGTATAAAGTTATCATCTTCATATAGAGTAGTATAGTTAGTATCATTTTTAATAACATCATATAATCCTGATACTTTATATATTAAGACATGGGTTATACCATAAAATTCAAACTTTTCTGTATAATTGCCAGGACTATACATATAATCATCAAATATATCATATTCTAGATTACTGAATGGTTTAGTATAAAGATCTGCTCTAGAATCAATAAATACTTTAATATCATTAAATAATAGATAACTACCAAAATTATAATCATTAAATAGTCTTATATTATCAACATCTAAATTATTTTTTATATATTCTACTGCTTCAATAGGATAGAAGTCTTTACTAAGATAATCTTTATTTTTATTAGCTTTATTATAAATAGCTATACTTAATATAGATATTAATATTATAGCGGGTATCATAAAACTATATTTAGTAGTAAACTTAACAACTTTATTATCAATATTTAAAGTAGATCTTTCAAAGAAATAAGTAAATACTTTTGCTAAACATAATGTACCAATTAATGCTAAGAAAGATAGATGTCTATTAGAGGTTATAGCCATTAGGGTTAATCCACTAATCATATATATATCACTTACTTTATATTTAGATAACATACCAAGTAATATAGTTTCTACTGCTATAATAATTACAAATGGTGATTCTATCCATGTTAAAGCCATATGTTCACTTATATATTTTTGTGAATTACCAATCATAGTTTTATATATATATGTATGTGGAGTATCTCCTAAAGGTGTTAATAGACCTGTTAGAGTACTTATTAAAATTGTAATTATTAAATACTTAATATTAGATAATCTACTAATAGTAAACTTCTTTTCTAAATATTTAGATAATTTATTATCTTTTTTATATTTTTTGAATATTTTATAAGTTATATATTCTGCAATATAGGGTAGAAATAAAATATAATAAAATGGCCATACTGCTAAATGAATATTACATATTAATGTAGAAAATAATAGTAATATAATTATATATTTCTTTTTCCCTGTTTCTAATAAAGATTCTATAAAATATACTTCCCATATAAATATAATATAACTAACTAATTGTGCTCTTGCTGTAGCAAATCCTCCTAAGGCTAAACTACATACTATTGCACTAACAGCGGATGATGTATAATTTTTATTTATTTTAATATTAACTATAAATATACTAGTTATTAATATAATATATATAATAATTGTTGATATATATATACTTTTAAATCCATCAATAGTATATATTAAATAAATAAATACATCATATAACCAATGTGGATAAGTATAAGATAGATTATGCCAAGAGAAATGATCTTTCATATCTATTCCATTATTTAATATTAATTTACCAATCTTAATTGTATATAAAGTATCATTTTGTAATGCTTTATTTACAAGTGATATACAAAATATAGATATAAATATTAAAATAAATATAATAAACTTCTTTCTAGATTTAATTAATTCATTTATTTCTTTTTCTTTTCTTATATCTTCTTTCTTCTTAATAATATCTTCTTTCTTCTTTTTAGTCTTTGTCATATTACCTCCTAAAGTAATTATAGTATATTAATATTTTTTTGGCAATAATACGGGTTAATAATTGTTTTAATTATAAAAGTATGATATTATTGATTTAGTATATATTTGGAGGGTTAATATGAAGAAAAATATGATTATAATTGTTCCAATCGTGGCAATAATATTATTACTTATTGGAGGAACTTATGCTTGGTTTACTTGGAGTGGTAGTCAAAATAGTAATATTGTTCTTACTATTGGTGATTTTGCAGGATTTGTTAAAAGTAGTTCAAATATAACTGTTTCTAATCTAGCTCCAGTTCTTGATTATAAATCAACAACCGCTAGTAGTACTATTGCAATATCTGGTACTGTTGATACTAATACATATAGTGGTGTTAATACAACTATTACATTAAATATTACTAGTAATACATTTAGTAGTTCTTATAGTGATTTTAAATATGCAGTATATAATAGTACAAGTGGGACATTAGTTAGTAATGGCGTTTTAAATGGTAAAACAGGTTCTATTACATTATATACTACTACTACTACATCATCTAGTTTAAATATAAATTATATAGTTTATATTTATATTGATGGGACAAATAGTAATAGTACTGACTATATTGGTAAGAAACTAGCGGGAACATTAACTGTATCATCAGTAGGGATAAGTAAATAATAATGAAAATAGTAAAATATATAAAGCTTTCTAGTGGTAAATATAAAGTATTATTTGATAATAAAAAAGAACTTATTTTATATGAAAAGGTTATTATAGATACTAACTTATTATATAAAAAAGAAATAACTAGTGAAGAATATAATAACTTAGTTAGTTTAAATAACTATCATGATATTTATAATAAAGCAATTAAATATATTGAAATAAGATTAAGAAGTAAAAAAGAAATAATTAATTATTTAAACAAGATGAATCTATCTACGGAAGTAATTGATGATATTTTAAATAAGTTAATAGATAATTACTATATAGATGATGAAAGATTTAGTAAAGCTTATATTAATGATAAATATAACTTTTCTAATAATGGACCATATAAAATTATAAATGAATTAGTTAAACTAGGAATTAATAAAGATACTGCATATACATATACTTTTGATATTATTACTAACGAAGAAGAAAAAATTAATAAACTAATAAATAAATATATTAAATCAGATAGAAAACATGACTGGTACTATTTAAGAAATAAGATATATAATAACTTAATTAACTTAGGATATTCTAAAGAAATAGTACTTAGTATACTTAATAATTATAATTATGTATAAAGACTTTTATTTGGTAAATATTAATATCAGGTGATGATATGAAATATTTAAAATATAGTCTTTTATTATTAGTATTTATATGTTTTGGTTGTGAAGTAAATAATACTCCTACAAGTAAAGTAGATGAATTATTTAATAAATATCAAATGGTTGATGAAGATATTAGTCAAGGTATTACTAAAGTTCTTGATGAACAAAATTATAATGAAGAACAAAGAAAAAAGTATCGTACTATTTTAGAACGTCAATACCATAATTTAAGTTATGAAATAAAAGAAGAACAAATTGATGGTGATAATGCTACTATAACAGTAGAAATAGAAGTCTATGATTATAAAAAAACAATCAGTAATTTAACATATGATAGTAGTACGACGAGTTTAGAAGAATATAATGATAAAAAAATAGCTTTATTAGAAAAAGCAAAAGATAAAGTAATTTATACACTAGATATAGATTTATCTAAAGATAGCAATGGTAAATGGAAAGTAAATGCCTTAAGCAATGCTAATTTAAAAAAGATACAAGGAATGTACTAAACTTGTATTTTTTTCATATATATTACTAGAAGGAAAGGGATAATAAATGATAAATAAAAAGAACTTATGGTTTTTAACATTATTTAGTTTAGTACTTGTATTAAGTATATACTATGTAAGTATTCCAAATGAATTATTAGTATCTAGCAATGGAAATATTAAAGAAGAAGTTATATCTGAAGAAGAAGATACTACAAGTGTTAGTATTGAAGAATCAGATATGATAGCGGCTTTAAAAGTAGAAGATAATACTAGTACTCTAGAAAGTATTAATAAACTTAAAGAAACACTGACTAATCCTACTAGTAGTATAGAAGACAAAAATAAAGCTTTTGAAGAACTAAAATCTATAAATAATATTGCAAGTGAAGAAGAAACTTTAGAGCAAAAAATAAAAGATACCTATAAATTATCTACCTATATTAAGATATCAGGTAATCAAATAAGAGTAGTAGTAGATTCTAAAGAGCATGATACAAAACTAGCTAATTCAATTATGCGAACAATCCAAGAATGTTATGATAAAAAAATGTATATTTCCGTAAAGTTTAATTCTTAATATAAATAACCCTCACTTTTAATCATAAATAGCATAAAATACTATGAATAGTATACCACCCTAATTAGGGAAGTGAGGAATTATGAATAAAAGTATATTAACCAAAAGAGAAAAAGAAGTATTTCTGCTTTTAATAAATAACTATACTACTAAAGAAATAGCAGATATATTAAATATTAGTGAAAAAACTATTAGAAATCATATATCAAATGCTATGCAAAAACTAGGTGTTAAAGGACGTGCTCAAGCAGTAGTAGAACTTATTAGATTAAAAGAAATTACACTATAGGTCGCCATTAAGTGCGACTTATTTTTGTATAAAGCTATAACTTTAATCATATATATTAATAGGTGATATTGTGTTAAAGAAAATGTCTATTAGAAAGATAATTATGGCAACATTTGCACTAATGGTTCTATTAATATTATGTGTAATTGATAAAAATGATAAAGAAATAAATCTTGATACTAGTAATATTGAATATATATATAGTAATATGTTAGATAGTATATATTTACTTGATAAAAATGATTATGTTGCTTTAACAAGTATTACTACTTGTGATTGTAATATTATTGAAAAAAGTAAAGATCTATTAAACGGTTTAATTATAGATGGTGCTAAAAGTGCTATAATTCCTAACGGATTTAGATCAATCATTCCAACTGGTACTAGTATTTTAGATGTTAAATTAGATAGTAAAGTATTAACTGTTAACTTTTCAAAAGAATTATTAGATATTTCTTCTAAATATGAAGAAGCAATGATTGAAAGTATTGTTTATACACTAACTAGTATTGAAGGCATTGATAAAGTAAGTATTCTAGTAGAAGGACAAGAACTTACAAAATTACCAAATAGTAAGAAAAATATACCTATTAGTCTTGATAAAAGTTATGGAATAAATAAAGTATATGATATAAATAATATTAAAGATATTGATAGAATTACACTATACTATGTTAACAGTTATAATGATAATAAATATTATGTACCTGTGACAAAATATATAAATAATGATTCCCAAGATAAAATAAAAATTATTATTGAACAGCTATCTAACACACTAACATATGAAAGTAATTTAATGAGTTATTTAAGCGATAATGCTAAATTATTAGATTATGAAATAAATGATAAGACTATTAAACTAAACTTTAATAATATGATATTAAGTGATATATCTAGTAATAATATTTTAGAAGAAGTAGTATATACTATAGGGTATTCTATTAATGAAGTAGTAGATATTGATGAAGTAATATTTTATGTTAATGATGAAAAAATATGTAATTTTATATTAAATTAAAATATTGATTAATACTTTATATTTAATATATAATA
>CAZTTM010000050.1:0-1044 GCA_964616035.1 uncultured Muribaculaceae bacterium | reverse complement strand
TATCTCTAAGGAGGGAAGGTAATATGTCAAAAGAAGAAAATGTAATAAATTATTATGCCATATGTAATAAATTAAAAAATACACTTCGTAAAGGATGGCTAGACTGGAATGTTCAAAAAGAAAGAATAGAAAGTGTAGCTGAACATATTTATAGTACACAAATGCTTGCAATTGCTATGTATTCTGAGTACCAATACGATATTGATATTATGAAAGTAATTTTTATGCTGGCGATTCATGAATTAGGAGAAACTATTATTGGAGATTTAACACAATTTGAAATATCAGCAGAAGATAAAAAACAAATTGAACACAAAGCTGTAAAAGAAATATTATCAAATATACTTGAGGGTAATAAAATAAATGAACTATTCTTAGAATTTGATGATAAAAAAACGAAGGAAGCTTTATTTGCATACCAATGCGATAAACTAGAATGTGACTTACAAAGTAAATTATATGATGAAGAAAATTGTGTAAACTTAAATAATCAAAAAGGAAATAAAACCCTCAATAATCCAGTTATTCAAGAATTACTTAGTAATAATGAATCATGGTCTAGAATGTGGCTTAAGTTTAGTCAAAGTATATATCCATATGATAATAATTTTAGAGAAGTATCTAATTATGCAATAAATAATAAAATTAGTAAAATAAGAGTATTAGGCAAATAGGCAAGTTTAAAAAAATGCACTTTTTTATAAAAATGACTTGATTATTAGTTTAAAATAGAGTATAATTTGTATTGTCTTGATTGAGACAGTATGAGTTTGTCCTCATAGCTCAGCTGGATAGAGCATACGCCTTCTAAGCGTACGGTCTGGTGTTCGAATCACCATGGGGACGCCATTTTTGAAAAAGCAACTCTCATTTATGGGAGTTTTTTGATGTATAAAAATATTTAAATATATTTAGTTAATTTTGTAGATTTATTTTTTTAATTATGTTATATCTATTATTGTAAGGGCAGTGAGGAAAAAGAAAGGTAGTAATTGTTATAATTATGCAATGATTAAGTTATTGATTTAGAATAGATAGTATTGT
>CAZTTM010000049.1:0-6690 GCA_964616035.1 uncultured Muribaculaceae bacterium | reverse complement strand
CTGTCTTATCTTGTAAGTATTTATCTATTCTAGTTAATTCTTCCTCTACTTTTATTTCTATCATTGTTATCCCTCCATATGCCAATTATTAGTATTATTATTCCAATCACTATATAACTATCCGCTATATTAAATATTGGATAATTATAACCAAAGACATTAAAATCTAAAAAATCAATTACATATCCATAAATAATTCTATCATATAGATTCCCTAATGAACCTGCAATAATCATTAAATAAGATATAGTTTCATATTTTAACATATTATTATTTTTATGTAAATAGTTTACTAGAGCTACAATAATAATAGTTGTAATTAAAATAATTAGATATCTATGACCATTTAACATACTCCATGCTATACCATAATTATGTACGTTAGTTATAGAAAAAAAACTTGGTATTATTTTAATACTATGATTTAATGGTATTAGTGTACTAACTATTCTTTTACTTATAATATCTATTATTAATAAACTAAATATTAGGATGATACTTTTTCTTTTTTTCAATATGTTATCCTCCTATTTTATTTTTTATATAGCTTGAACAGTTTGTTAATCTTTTATCACTACTGTCTAGGCAATCAAGGTCTACTACATAGCAATAGACAAAATTATTATCTCGATATACTTTTATAGATGTATCCTTAGAACATTCCTTTTTATTAGCACTATTTTTTAGATTGCTAGGAATAATTATATTATCATTTATGATATCTTGAAATGTTATGGAATGATTATTATATTTTTGGCTATATACATTATTGCCTACTAATTCTTCATCAGTTAATTTACTTGTATTAGCGGATATGAAGGCATCAATATAATTAGAAACATTTTCTTTAAATATTTCTTCAGCTTTAGATTTGGTTTTTTTTAAATAACTAGTATAGGATATAGTTGCAATGCCTGTTATTATGCTTAGTATTAGAACGGTTGCTAATAATTCTACTAATGTAAATCCTTTATTGTTCATATATATCATCCTTTCTATATATATATTATTAAAAAAGAAGTATGTATTTTTCTTAAATCCTTCCTGTTTTATTTAAGAAATATAATACTCCAACAGTAACTAATATTACAAATATAAATAATAATACTAATTTCCATGTTGTACCTTTATTAGAAGTATCTGCAAAGTCTTCATCTATTTCGTCATCATTTTCTTCAAAATCACTTTTGTTAAATTTGCAATTACCTGTATAGAAATTCATCTTTTTAGTTTTTTCTATTTCTGGTAATTTGTCTTCAATGATTGGTGCAGTAACCATAGTTTCTTCGTTATCGCCTTTTAAATCAGATAATATTTCTAATGATAAGTTAGCTGTTTTTTGTAATCTATTTTCAGTTTCTTCATCTACTGAGGAAATAATGTCATCATACATTTCTTTTACTTCGTCAATATTATCTATATTTAGTTTTTTTAGGTAGTCTTCTTTTAATGACTTTTGTTCTGGCTGATTGTTTTTTTCATTATCAGCTTTTACTTTATCTAGTACTTTATTAATGTCATAGACATTCTTTTCAACTTCTTTGATAGGGATACTTTCTTCTTTGATAGGAGATGGAGTTTCTTGTAATACTTTTTCGCCTCGTGATTTGCGATATTCATCACGGGTATTTATTTCTGTTTGCATTTTTGTTATATATATTTCATTTTTTGATAATGGTAAATTATCTAGATTATCCTCTAATCCATATACTTGATTATATAAATCTTTGTTTTTAGATTGCCTAGATAAGTTATTAGTATATCTTTCTTCTCTACTTTCCATATAAAGCACCTTCCTACTATATGTATATAATACCATAAATTTTAATTATTTTAAATAATTTAATTGATTTTTTGTTAATTTATATATATAATTTTTATGGAGGCTATAATAATGAATGTAATGGTTAAAAAAGATAAATGTATTGGTTGTGGAAGTTGTGTTGCTTTAACTGATAGTCAGATTTTTGATTTTGACGATGATGGTCAAGCTCAGGTTGTATGTGATGATATTAAAGAAGATATGGTTAATAAAGTAAAAGATGCTATTAAGTATTGTCCTACTGATGCTATTAGTGAAGTTAATGATAATGAATAATAAAAGCCACTTATTGTGAAGTGGTTTTTTATATAGTATATATTAATGATTGCTATAATATTTGCATTGCTCTTTTAATTTACAGTTTGTACAGTTAGGTTTAAGTGCTTTGCATTGATAACGGCCAAAAAATACTAATTGATGATGGGCTTTGTTCCATTTCTCTTTTGGTATTTTTTTCATTAGTTTATGTTCAACTTGCAAGACACTATCCATTTCTTTGGCAAGGCCTAATCTTTTACTTACTCTATTTACGTGCGTATCTACGGCAATACATGGTTCATTATAAATTATTGATAGAAATACATTAATAGTTTTGCGGCCTACTCCAGGTAATTTTTCAAGATATTGGCGATCGTTGGGTATGCAATAATAGTCATCTTGAACAAGTAACTTAGCAATTGCCACAACATATTCACTTTTTTTAGTATATGTCCCTATACTTTTTATTATTTTGGCGATATCTTGCGGGTTTGCATGTGCAAGTTTATCTAATGTATCATATTTAGTAAATAATTCTTTATCAACAATATTTACTCTTTTATCAGTCGTTTGTGCACTTAATACAATAGCAATTAATAGTTCATAATCTTTTGAATATTCTAATTCACATTTAGGATTAGGATATAATTCATCAAGGTATGCTAATATATTATTCATTATTCACCCAATCAAAATCAGGAACTTCAATCACTTCTTTTTTACTTTTCTTATATCTTATGCGTTCTTTATTAACATCTTCTTTTGTCTTAATGCCTTTCTTTTTCCAACTATAAAGAATCGTTTCAATATATCTTAAACTAGTAGTACTATTGTAAACGGCTTCTTTTAGGGCTTCAATAATTAAATCCTTATCAATATCTTCATTTAACCATCCATTAATCTTTTCATATTCAGTTGGAGATATTGTCCGACCAAATTCTTTTTCAAAAATAGTAAATATATCTTCATTATTGATACTGCTTGGTAATTCTTTATCTAGTATAATATTAGTAATTTTACGATATAACATATCTAAATTTAAATATTCTTCACTAACGTTATCACTATTTTTATTAATTGTAATATTTAGGATATTCTTTTCTACTAAATTGTTGATAAGTTCAATTACTTTTCTTTTAGTATAACTTAATTCTTTAACAAATAAATTAATATCATAAATTATATTATTACCTTTATCCATAAGATATATTATAATGATTAATTCTTCAGCGGTAATATTTAATTTAGTGTAATTAGTTAATAATATTCTTGGTATTATTATTGGTTTTTCTTTTAAGTAATTAATTAATTTTTCACTCATAATTGCCTCCTGATGGTTTGTTCTTTAATTAATTCTAAATTGCTGGGATTATAGTATTTATATACAATTTTATCTTTACTTATTTCTTTTTTTAAATACATTAAGTTATTATTTTTATATATTAGAGTCATATTGTTAGATTCTTTTATTTGAGATATATCTTCTTTAAGTATTTCTTGATATTTACTATTTAGAACTATTATACTATCACTTGTTGTTAAGATATAATAATTATTATATTTATTTACGTTAATTAAATTATTATCAATATGATAATTATCTTTAATTAGCTTGTTTAAACTAGAATTATATTTACTAACATTGCTGCCTAAATAAGCAATACTAAGTAAGATAATTATTAAGATAGATACTATTATTATTACAATTTTTTTCATTTACATCACTGTAATTATTATACTATAATTTACATAGAAAAAGAATAGTTTTATTACTAATTTTAAACTATTCTTTTTATGTTTATTTTATATTTTTGTTAATGATTTAGTATATTTTAATTCAGATATTTTCTTGTTATTTAATATGTCATAACCCTCATTAATTACATCTTGTTTATTAATGCTAGTGAACTCAATTAATTTATCTCTTAAAGTAAATATTTCATCGTTAAAGAAATTATTAGCATATATATACATTTCGTTAATGGCAATGATGGATACTGATGATGTTATTTCATTCATATTATTGCTTTTTAAATAGTTAACTAATTCACTGTAATAACTAATAAGTTTACTTTCATCAGTAGTACTATATATTTTATCACGATAACTTTCAATAGTTTTTAGGCAATTTTTTTGAGTCGTATTGTTAATAGCTGAACTTAATCTTAATTTAGTATCATTTTGTAAATCATAATTTAAGATTTCATCAATACAATTAGTATAATTTGTGTAAAGATTCTCTACAGAGATACTTGCGTCTGTATTTGCGTAATCACTTAAGTTCATATACATAACTAGTTTTTCTAATTTATCTTCACTCAAATTAAGACCAACTAAACTTTGGGCTAATTTTTTATGATTTGATGCTATTGTTTCTTTATTATCTTTTGCAATTGTTGATGAACTTGTTGGATTTGTAGGATTATCTTCCGCTTTTTTATTTTTGTTTTTAATTCCTTTTCCAATAGCAAATAATAAAATAATTATAATAATTCTCTTAACAGCTTTCTTTAATTTACCATTGGCTTTTTCTCTTTTGATTACTTTCTTCTTATACTCATACTCATCTTTAATGGATGCTAATGTTTCTTCATCATTTAACATATTTTTTATTTCTTCTTCTGATGGCTTAGTATAAGATAGAACTATGCCATCACAGCTTCTTACGCCATAGTTGCTGTCTTCAACTTTATATGGCTTGAATGTTATTCTTTCTGCACAATCAACTGGCTCGCTATCTTTTCTTGTTTCTTCTATTAATGAAGCAAATTCTTCTGCAGATAATTTTTTTAAGGCTTCGTTTGCTTCTTTTAATGTGTCATAACTATAACCTTCAATAAACTTATCTACTTTACAGTAGTAGAATCCATATTTATTATCTTTATTTTTTCTTACAAATACTTTCTTACATTCCATTTTTATCACTCCTCATATAATTTATAACCTTGTTTTAATAATTCTTGGTCATTACTTGATTTGCTATATTTAATATCTTCTTCTATATATTGTCTAGTAGCATAACGATAATATGTTGTATTAATTTTCTGGGTAGTTGTTGTTTGTTTATCAACATATTTATAACAATATGCTCTATCATCACTAATACTGTAGTTTTCAGGACATGTCATATCTACACTACTTGTTGTTGAACCTATACAATTACTACCTGATTTGCTATATCCTGATGGACATGAAGCACTTTTTGTGTAGGTTGTTTGGGTAGTTGTTATTTTATATACTTTATATGTATATTGGAACTTTCCTTTAGAACTTACAAATTTTGATGATACATACTCATAACGATAATCACTTGTATTGTTTGGTAATTTATCGCCTGTTCTTGTGCCTTGATATGTTTCTTTCTTTTCTTCTTCGCCTTTGTAAGTACATGTAAAGCCACTTCTACTAATATATCCTGAACTACATACTGGACTAGCATATGATGTATTATATCTTACACATGTATTAGTTCCTTTGCTATATCCTTGTGGACATATTGTATTAGTTTTTTTCATCTCTTTAATTGTTGTAGGTACTTCCTTGGTGGTTGTTTGAACTTTTGTTTCTACTTTTACGGTATCACTTGATTCTACTTTATCTATTGTCCATGATGTAAAATCACCCCATTCAGTGAAATATCCTGGTTTAATATATTTGTAATTATTTGTCTTGGCAATAATTACTTCATCATTCTTACTAGTATCTTTCTCACATATTGTGTATTTACAATAACTATATTGTTTCATTACAATAGTGGCTTTTTCCTCTGTTTTAGAACATTTTAAGTATATTTTCATGTTATAGCTGTCATTATACTTAGTTAATAAGATATAAGACTTATTACTATCACATGTCTCCCCTTTTTTGTTTGTTATAGTATCAAGTACTTTTTCATTATATAATTCGCTTAGTAGAACCTTTTTACTTGAACTATTTACTTCTGGCAATCTTTCTTCGGTGAAATACTTTTCGCCAGCCTCTTTCATTAAATTTATATTTTCGCTAGTATTTTTATTGTTTTTTCTTGCAATTAGTGATATTAACCATACAAATATAATAATTAATATAACAGCAATTGCAACTTTTACGAATAAACTCATCCAATTAATCTTTTTTTCGTCTTCATCTTCAATTGAATTGTAATTATACATACTAAAACCTCCCTTAGTGAGGCTTATTCTAGCACAACTCATCTATTTTGTCAAACATTTTTTCGCTAAAATGAATTTTTCATAAAAAAAGAACTTAAGAAGTTATCTTAAATTCTTATATTATTTATTTAACAATATATTTTAATTCACCCATACGTGATGTTGGGACATAGCCTGGTTCGGCTTTGATAACATCAGGTATTCTGTTAACTATGGTAGCACATGTTAATTCAACAGTAGCAGGTCTTTCAATTACTAGTTTGGTATTTGGCTCGCCTATTACTTCCCATGCATTTACATCATAATCATCTTTAGAATATATTTTTCCAATACATTCTGTTTCTAGAGTTATACCTTCTTTAGTAGTTGTAGTTACTACAGCACTCATTCCGGTAGCATCTCCCTTTTTAACAGTCATTTTTAGTGTTTGTGAATCAATGTCTTCATTATGTGTTTGTG
>CAZTTM010000048.1:0-6768 GCA_964616035.1 uncultured Muribaculaceae bacterium | reverse complement strand
CTAGAATATCATATACAGTATCTTTACTTAATGAATTAAATATAATTATTTCATCTATTCTATTTAATAATTCTGGTTTAAATGTATGTCTTAGTTCTTTCATAATTAATTCATCTTTGCCGTTAGCATTTTCTAGAATATATTCACTACCTAAGTTTGAGGTCATGATAATAATTGTATTCTTAAAGTCTACAGTTCTTCCTTGACCATCAGTTATTCTTCCATCATCAAGAATTTGTAATAAGATATTATAAACATCTTTATGAGCTTTTTCTATTTCATCAAATAGAATAATACTATATGGATTTCTTCTTACAGCTTCGGTTAATTGCCCACCATCATCATATCCAACATATCCAGGAGGAGAACCTATTAATCTTGCAACAGAATGTGGTTCCATATATTCACTCATATCAATCCTAACCATATGTTTTTCATCATCAAATAATTCATAAGCAAGTGTTCTAGCGACTTCGGTTTTACCTACACCAGTAGGACCTAAAAAAATGAATGAACCAATTGGTCTATTAGGATCTTTAATACCACTACGAGCTCTTATAATAGCATTAGCAACTAAACTTAAGGCTTCATCTTGACCTTTAACTCTTTTCTTCATGTTTTCTTCTAGGTTAAGTAATTTATCTTTTTCACTACCAGTTAGTTTATTTATAGGAATATTAGTCCATTTAGATATAATAGCAGCTATATCATCAGAATCAACTGTATCAGATAGTATTTCAGATTTATTTAATTCTTTTAATTCAGATAGTTCTTTTTCTAGTTTAGGAAGTATTCCATGCCTTAATTTAGCAGCTTCTTCTAAATTATAATTACTTTCGGCTTTACTTAGCCTAAAGTTAGCATCTTCTATTTCTTCTTTTTTCTTAGCTATTTTATTATTAACTTCTTTTTCTTCTTCCCAACTAGTTCTTAATGAAGATTCTTCACTTTTTAGTTTAGTTAGTTCAGTATCTATTTCTTTTAATCTATTGATAGATATATCATCTTTTTCTTTTTTTAGAGCTTCTTTTTCAATTTCTAATTGCATAATCTTTCTTGTTAAAGCATCTAGGGATGATGGTACTGATTCCATTTGCACTTTAATAGTAGCACAAGCTTCATCAACTAAGTCTATTGCTTTATCTGGTAAGAAACGGTTAGTTATATAACGATCAGATAGGTATGCTGCTGAAACAAGGGCTTTATCTTTGATAGATACACCATGGAATACTTCTAATCTTGATTTTAATCCTCTTAAGATTGTTATTGTATCCATAACTGTTGGCTCACTTACTAATACTTTTTGAAATCTTCTTTCTAAGGCACCATCTTTTTCAATGTATTTACGATATTCATTTAAAGTAGTAGCTCCTATACAATGAATTTCCCCACGTGCTAACATAGGTTTTAAGATATTACCAGCATCCATTGCACCTTCCATACCAGTACCCACAATCATATGTATTTCATCAATAAACATGATTATATTACCATCAGATTCTTTGACTTTCTTTAAGACTGCTTTAAGTCTTTCTTCGAATTCCCCACGATATTTAGCACCCGCTATTAAGGCAGCCATATCTAGTTCCCAAATAGTTTTATCTTTTAAACTATTAGGTACATCTCCTTTAATAATTCTTTGAGCTAAGCCTTCAACAATGGCTGTTTTACCAACTCCTGGTTCTCCTATTAATACGGGATTATTTTTAGTTTTTCTAGATAATATTCTAGTAATACTTCTTATTTCTTCATCACGTCCAATTACAGGATCTGTTTTACCATCTTTAGCGGATGAAGTAATATCTCGTCCATATTTTTCTAAAACATTTTCTAGATTTTCTTGATACTCATTATTCATTTTTATCACCTTTCTTTCATTACGTTAATAATTATAACACTATTTTAGCAATTGTCAAGATAGATTGCTAATTATATTATAAAACAAAAAGAAGAAATAATTCTTCTTAAACAGACTTAACAGGCTTAACTAATTTATGTACTTTGTTGTTTGTTGAAGTATTAGTAGGCCCTTTAATACAAGCATAGTTTTCATTCCAATTTTTTATATATTTAGTTGCTTCTAGTTCAGTTAGATATTTTTTCTTTGTAATAAATGGAGTACTTTCAACAACAATTGGAAGACTTTTAGTTTGTATAGATGAAATGATACTTTCTTCATCAAAGAAACTATCACCATATATAGCGTCTATATAGTCATATCCTCTAAATAGGGATTCTTTTTTATATGCCAGAATATAGCAATATCTACTTATATCATATGTAAAGCTGCAATAGCCTTTAAAAACATTATGTGATATATCTCTATCAATTATATTTGCAAGACATATCTTACATAAAAGTAAATCTTTTGTTGCTATTTGCTTGTTTATTACACGTTTGTTCATTATGTTTGATTTTCCTTTCTGCTTATTCATTATATAACTTATAGAAAAATAGTCAATACTAAAGTATTACAGATATGAGGAATATTTTGTCAAATAAAAGTATAATTATTTATTTTAATAATTAATTATGTTATTATATGTAAGAAGGTGATTATATAGTGAGAACTAAAAAAACTTTATTAAATATATTATGCGATACTATTCCATATGTATTAATAGGGATAGTGGGTTTAGTAAAAGTAAATTTTTTAATTAAATATATAGGAGATGTTGGTAATGGTTATTATCAAGTAATTAATCAAATTATTACTTATGTTTTTTTAGCCCAGATAGGGTTTCCTGAAGCTGTAGTTTATGCTTTATATAAACCGTTTGCTAATCAAAATAAAGATGATGTTAATAGTATTTATTCGGGTAGTAGAAAGATATGTAAAATAATAGGTATTGTTATATTAGGGTTAATATTTATAGTTAGTTTATTTTTATATTTATTCTATGGATTTGTTGATGGATATAGAAATTCAGCATTAATATGTTTTATAGTTATTGCCACATCATATTTGATATCATTTTTTGGAAGAGGACAAACATATTTTGCAGTATTATCCGCTAATCAAGAGAAGTTTGTCTATTCTTTGACTACTAATTTGGTAAAGTTAGCTTGTGATATATCTATTATATTTGCTGTATGTATTTTTAAGAGTTTAGAATCTATTGCGGTAGTTATATTATTTGCTAAGATTATTGAAGAAATAATACTTAGAATAGTTGTCAAAAAAAGATATCCATGGTTGCATGAGGTCGCTAAAAAGAATACCTCTATGATAAAGATGACTAAGGATTTAGCATGGACTAATATTGGGTTTTTAGTACTTAATAATATAGATTCATTAATTATAGTATCTTATATGGGACCGGCAATGGTTAGTGTATATACATCATATAATTTTATATCTAGATATTTAAATGAAATTGCTTCTAGAATAGAGTTAGGGGCGGTATATTCATTTGGTAATGTATTTGCTAAAGGGGAAGATAATAAAATATATTCTTTATTTAAAGAGTTCTTAGTATTATTTATTATAATATCATTTTCTGTATCTTTAACATTTATGTTAGGTATTAGAGGATTTGTATCAGTATGGGTAGATAGTACAGGTGATGTTAATTATTTATTAAATTATATAACAGTAGTATTCTTCTCATTAAGTTTATTTTTAAATATTAGTTATTATCCATTATTAGCTTTAATAAATGCTAGAGGGTTATTTAATGATAATAAAAAGCATACTTTTATATGTGCCTTTGTTAATGTTGTCTTTTCATTATTACTAGCTAAAAAATTTGGTATTAGTGGTATATTATTTGCAACAGCATTTTCATTTGTAGTAAATGTTTTCCTAAAGACACAACTAACATGTAAGAAGATATTAAAAGATGTATCACACGGTAAATTATTAAGTATATATGGATTAATGTTAGGTATATATATAGTACTAGCTATATTATTAAAAGGAGTAGAAACTTTAGTACTTAAATATACAACTAGTTTAGTAATATGTATTTTAATACTTGCTATAATATTTGTATGTATTATTAGTATATGTTTTGGTATAATGTATTTAATAACACCAGATACTAAAAAATTATATAATAGAGTTATTAATTTATTAAAGAGTAAGTTTAAAAAGAAATTAGCCTAATTAAAGCTAGTTTCTTTATTTCTTGTAATAATTTAAACCATTAATAGACAAAATATAGAAAAGTATAAAGACTTGTGATATAATCATGACATAAGAAATTACTTTTGGGGTAATAGGTTGAAAAGAGGGATGTTATAATGGAAAATAAGAAAGAGTTAACAGGCTATGCTTCAATAGATAAGCCTTGGTTAAAATACTATAAACCAGAGTTAATAGAAAGAGAAATGCCCAAGATGAATGTAAATGATTATATATATCAAAATAATAAAAATCATTTAGGGAGAATTGCTTTAAATTATTTTAATAATAGAATTACGTATGAAGAACTTTTTAATAAGATAGATCAAACTGCTAGAGGTTTTTTAAATATTGGTATAAAAGAAGGCGATATTGTCACAGTTTCATTACCAATGGTACCAGAAAGTATATATATATTTTATGCTTTAGCTAAAATAGGCGCTATTTCTAATATGATAGATCCAAGAACAAACGAAGAAGGTACTAAAGAATATTTAAATGAAGTAAAGTCTAAAGTACTAGTTATTGTTGATAATATATATCCAAATATTAAGAATGTTATTAATGACAGGCAACTAGAAAGCGTTATAGTGGTTAATCCTACTGATTCATTGCCGATTGGAATGAAGTTAATAGCAAAACTTAAACCAACTCAAACTGAATATAATAATGACAAAATACTTAGCTGGAATAATTTTATCAGGAATGGAAAAAAATATACAGAAAAATATGAAACTATCTATAAAAAGGATATGCCTATATCTATTGTTCATACAGGTGGTACAACTGGATTTCCCAAAGGTGTATTATTAACAAATGATAATTATAATGCTATGGTTGAACAGTTTAGATATTCTGGTATAGATTTCAAAAGAGAACATACATGGTTAGGAATGATACCACTATTTTTTGCATACGGCGGTGGGGTAGGTTTACATCACCCATTAGCAGTAGGAATGGAAATAAAAGTTATTCCAATGTTTAATCCTGATAAAATGGCAGATTTAGTATTAAAATATAAGGCTAATCATATGGCTATAATTCCATCTTACTATGAAAGCATAATTCGCAGTCCAAAATCACAAAAAGCCGATTTTTCATTCTTAGTTATGCCTGCTGCTGGAAGTGATAGAATGGATCCAACATTTGAAAAAGAAATAAATGAGTTTTTAGAAAAACATAATTGTCATAATAAAGTTGCTAAAGGTTATGGTATGAGTGAGGTTTCATCAGCAATATGTGGAGGTGTCACACCAAATAGCAATAAAATAGGCAGTGTCGGGATTCCATTTTCTCATTCAGTTGTAGCAATATTTGATCCTGAAACTGGTAAAGAATTGCAATATGGAAATGTAGGTGAGGTGTGCATGACAGGACCTAACGTAATGAAGGGATATTATAATAAGCCAGAAGAAAATGCTAAAGTAATGAGATTACATGATGATGGTATGGTTTGGGTTCATTCTGGAGATTTAGGATGCATGGATGAAGATGGCGTTTTATATATTGAGGGAAGAATTAAACGTATGATAATAAAATATGGGGGATTTAAAGTATATCCTACAATGATAGAAAAAACAATTATGACCATTCCAATGGTAGAAAATGTCTCAGTTATTGGTGTTAAAGATTTTGAGCATCCAGATTTTTCTTATCCAAAAGCTAATATTGTATTAAGAAAAGAATATACAGGGTATGAAGATATAGTTTTAGAACAAGCAAAATTGCTTTGTATGCAAAAATTGCCTGATTATTGTGTCCCAACATATTGGGAAGTCAAAGATAAATTACCATTAACTAATGCTGGCAAAATTGATTTTAAATTATTAGAAACAGAAGCTAATAATGAATTAGAGAATATGGAACATAATATGGTTAAGAAATTAAAATTATCTAAATAAATAAGGAGTTGGTAGTGTGTACATTGGAATGACAGTAAGTATATGTAGCTTGATTTATGCTTGCTTGGTATTAATAGTTTATTTAAATAAAATAAAAGTTAAAAATGATGAAAATATAATATACAGTTTTATGATTTCATCAAATATTATTGGTTTGATATTAGAATTTTTACTATATTTATATGCTATATTTCCAAATTCAAAATATTTGATTATTCCAGCAATAATGGAGAGGCTGTATTTTACATATCTTTTAACATGGGTTTACTTGTTTGCAATATATATTTATATAACATCACATGAAAGTGAAAATAATTATAAAATTGTATCTAATAAGTCAGTAATAATATTTTTAGTAATGATATATTTGTTGTTAATTGGACTTGTATCTACTTTGCCTATCAATCATATAGTAAATGATATTGGTACATATTCAACAGGACCTGCATGCTATGTTTTATATATAGTAGCATCATTTTCAATAGTTGTAAGTATTATGCTTGTATGGAAAAAGAAAAAAATTATGAAAGCAAAGAAAAAACTTCCTATTATCAGTTTAATTTCTTGTTTAATTATGATGCTAATTATAAGAAAGATAATACCAGAAGCACTGTTTGCATCATCAATGCTTTCATTCGTGACAGTATTAACATATTTTACAATTGAAAACCCTGATATAAAGATGACTAAGGACTTAGAGTATTCTAGGAAAATAGTTGAAGACTCTAGAAATAAAACAAT
>CAZTTM010000047.1:0-7083 GCA_964616035.1 uncultured Muribaculaceae bacterium | reverse complement strand
AATTTAATGGTGATAAATATATGTCTATTAAAAAAACTAGATTAATATCAATATTAGGAATATTTCTTATTTCATTTCTAGCTCATTTTATATATGATTTATTTCCCAACATTATTACTTCTATCTTTTTTCCAGTTAATGAAAGTATTTGGGAACATATGAAGATATTATTTACTTCTACTATGATATATGGAGTATTTGATTATATACTTATGAAGAAATTTAATATTAAATATAATAATTTATTATTAGAATTATTTATTACTTCTTTTCTTAGTGTTATTATTTATTTAATTATTTATATTCCCATATACTTATTGTATGGAGAAAATCTAATTGTGTCGATAATTCTTATGATAATCACCTATATTATTACTAAGTATATAGGATATTATATATTGATACAAAAAGAATATAGATTATTAAATATAATATCTATATTCTTGATAATTATATGTTATTTAGTTTTTATATATTTAACTTATAAACCTAGTCATAATTTTATATTTTACGATACGGTGGATGGGAAGTATGGGATTAGGGAGTATGTTATTGAATAAAATTAATCTACTTTATGATTATTCTAATTGCATATAATTAATTATTTATATTATAGCTTTATTATCAATTGCTTGGTATTTCTGAACAGTTGATTTTTTTCTCTCTATTATTCATTTTTAACTATATTTCACGGTATTTCTAATTTTTATAATACGTTTGATTTTTATTTGTAGGAGTATTTGGAAAATTCATTTTTATTACGCCGTTATCTAATGCTGGAATTAAATAATTTTCTCTAAATGAAATACGTGATTTCATTTTAAGTAATTCCATTAATTCAGAAGTTGTGTAGTTAATTCCTGGTTCCATAACACTCAATAATTTTTTTACGTAAGTACTTATATGGTTTATTTGCTTATTAACTTCATCTACAAGGCCTTCTA
The DNA here is from genome assembly GCA_964616035.1 of uncultured Muribaculaceae bacterium. Classification (GTDB taxonomy): domain Bacteria; phylum Bacillota_I; class Bacilli_A; order RF39; family UBA660; genus UBA6414. The sequence continues at coordinate 6,139 of CAZTTM010000047.1, read as the reverse complement.
GTACTTCATCAATCATTTTTAGCATAAATTCAATAAATTTTGTAGATTCACCTACATTATTGCAGTTTTGAATGGCTTTATAATAATCATCTTGATATTTTTTTATTTCTGATTCTATTGGTACATACTCAAATAAAGGCTCCCAACTAGAAAGTATAACATTTTGCCATAGTCTAGCGGTTCTACCATTTCCATCACTAAAAGGATGAATAAATACAAACTCATAATGAAATATTGAAGATAATATTAATGGGTGTATTTCATTTTTCTTAGATTCCATCCAATTAAATAATTGTGTTATTAATTCACTTACTCTTTCAGGTGGTGGACATACAAAAATACAATTGCCTTCTTCATCAAAAACTCCCCCACCACCTTTTCTAAAATCACCAGAGTCTTTGACGGTTAAATAAGTTAATGTTTTATGCATCTTTTTTAAATCAGTTATTGAATAAGGATTTACTTCTTTTATTTTTAAGTAAGCATTATATGCATTTTGAACTTCCTGTATTTCGTTTTTAGGTCCAATTACTGCTTTACCATCAATAATGTCTTTAACTTGTTCAAACGATAAAGAGTTAGCTTCAATTGCTAATGAAGAATGAATTGATTTAATTCTGTTGTTTCTTCTTAGAATAGGCATCTTATTTAAATCTTTATAATTATCTAATTTCCCAATTTTTTTCATAATAGATGATATTCTATCTAACATTGTATTAGTAATTGTAAATGGTGGCACATAATCTTTCATTTAAATCACCTCATTTTATATGAATATATTGTATCATTTTTATAATGTTATGTCAATCATCTTGTATGTTTTCTTGTATGTTATCTTGTATGCTTTTTTTCATACTATAAAGATTGCGTGAATAAAATAAATAGAACTATGAGTTAATTCATAATTCTATTTATTATTTATTTATCAAGCAACCATTCTAAAACATTTCTGATTTTTATTCCATCTTCATTAAAAACAGGTATTTTATCTAAAGTTAATACTATTTTTTCATAATTATCATTTATCTTCTTTAGTGAGCGTAATTCTCTATCCAATATCTTCGTATCATTCTCGTCTATCCCTTTTAAGGTTTCAGCAACTTGAACATATATCTTTCCTTCTTTATTTATAGCCACAAAATCTACTTCATATTCATCTATTTTTCCTATATATACCTCATAACCTCTTCTTAAAAGTTCAAAATATACAACGTTTTCTAATATATGTCCAAAATCTCCTATTTTTCTTCCTAACATAAAATATCTAAATCCCAAATCTGAAACATAATACTTTCCTTGAGTTTTTAAATATTCTTTGCCTTTTATATCATATCTTGAAGCTTTATATAAAAAGAAACTTTCCATAAATCCCTCTAGGTATCTTTCAACTGTCCTTACATTTATATCTTTGCCATCACTTATCATCGTATTCGCTATATTATTCGTAGATACAAGACTACCAATATTATCCATAGCAAAATTAGCAACATTTCTGAGCATTGTTTCATCTTGTATTTTCTTCTTTGTCATAACATCTTTTATTATTATGTCATTATATACACTACTTAAATACATACTTACATCATCTTCAGTATCTAATGAAGTAGTGTATGGAAGTGATCCTAATGAGATATATTTTTGATATAAATCTTCGTTATTTAAATCTTTATAAGCTTCTTTGTATTCTTTAAAAGATAATGGTAACATTTTAACTTCTATATATCTTCCAGATAAAAGTGTTGCAAGTTCACTCGATAAAAGATTGGCATTTGAACCTGTTATATATAAATCAACATTTTTCTTTATATATAAACTATCAACTGCTTTTTGAAATTCATCTATTTTTTGAACTTCATCAATAAATATATAATATTTTCTTTTATCATTTAATTTATCGTTTATATATTTATATAAAGTCATATAGTCAATTATAAAGTTATATTCCAAGTCTTCTAAATTAATACTTATTATTTGGTTTTCTTCTACTCCGTTTTCTTTTAAATATTCTTGATATATTTCAAGCAAAGTGGACTTACCACATCTTCTTATTCCCGTTATAACTTTTATTAACTCTTTATCTTTAAATCTCTTTAATATATTTAAATATTCATCTCTAGATATCATAAAAATACCTCCTTTTTTTCAATTACAATTATACATCATTATAATGCAAAAGTAAAGTTTTTGTATCGAGCTACAAAAACTATTTGATTTATTTACTTTTTTGTATTGCAATTTGTAATAGCCTAAATATTTAATAATACATTATTTCTGCATCTAAATTGTATTGTTTTATAAGTATTAAATAATATAACTCCTATAATATAATTATATTCATTTTTTATAAAATTATTATTATAAAGAAAAAGAAGATAAACTATTTAATCTAATTTATCTTGCTTTTTATAATACATTAATATACTTAAGATTCCTGACACTAATACTATAATTACTATAACAATAGGTGCTGCTGTTGAAGTATTTGGATTAACATCTATACTTGATGGAATGGAACTACTACTTGAAGTTGTATTTTGACTAGAACTTGATGATGTTTTTGATGTTGAACTAGAATTTGTATTACTACCACATATAATACAATATTCATATCCATATCCACTTGAAGTAAAATTCTCCCCTACCCATGTATATCCCTTAGCAGTACAGCAACTTTTAATATTACTTGTAGTGTCTTCAGTCGCTGAATCATTATATTCAATATTAACATATTTACAATTTAAATATCTTTCATCTCTTGATACAGTATATAATGAAGTATATGTACATTTATCTACACTAAACTTAGTATCCGACTCTTCTGCAATTGTTTTATAACAAGCATAATATGTTGCAGATGCTGAAGGTCTAAAAGTAGCATATGCTGTATATGAACCAGTTGTACAGCCCTTATTACCCCAACCAGTAAATTCTTTATTACTCTCACTACTAGTTTGAGGCCCAGGGGCAACAATATCTTCTTTACATGATTCACTTACTACATTATTACCATTCCAAGTAGTAGTACTACTAATTAATTCACAAGTCTTTTTTGCAACAACAGTATTTTCATTCATGAACGTTAATGTTACTTCCTCAATTACATTATCTACTAGTTTAAGAGCAAAAGCATCACTTAAATATAGCTTAAAAGCTGCACCAATAATCATTATACTTAAAGTTATTCCCAATATATAATATTTATTTGAACTAATCCATTTTTTCATTACATTCAACCACCATTTCACTTATACATAATATTATACTTTTAAATGCTTTCTAACAGCCTTACCACTACCATACATACCAACTAATATACCTAATAATACTATTATTAATGATAATTCAATTACAAATGGGAATGGCTCAATTAAAGTTGCAAAACTTGAATTAAAAATTTTACCTCCAAAGTAATCATATAACTTACTATAACCAAATATAGTAATTAATACTGGTACAATAGAACCTATTAAACCAATAAACATTCCCTCTATAATAAATGGTATTTTAATAGCTAAATTAGAAGCACCAACTAAACGCATTATTTCTATTTCTGTTTTTCTGGAATAAATAGCTATCTTAATAGTATTAGTTATTAAAAATGCTGTAACTAATACTAAGGCAATAACTGTACCAATACAGAACTTTTCAATAGCTTTAAATACAGTAACTACTTGATCAACAATAGTTTGCCCATAATCTACACTATTAACATTATCTAATTCTTTAATCTGACTTACAGTATCTTTTATTATTTCAATATCTTTTACTTTTAATTTAAAACTATCCATCAAAGGATTAGTCTCATCAGTCCAACTATCAATAGTAGGAGCAAACTTTTCTTCTTGATTCTTTAAATCTTCTGCAAACTCTTGTTTTGACTTAAATACTAAACTATTAACATTACCAATACTTTTTATTTCTTTTTCTAGTTTAGTAATATCTTCATCAGTTGCTGTCTTTTCAACCCAAATAACTACTGTTGTTGACGTCATTATTTCTTTTGAAGCATTATCAACGTTATTAGATATAATCATCGATATTGCCACTACTATTAAAGTTATAGCAATACATGATATAGAAGCTAATGATAAAGAAAAGTTTCTAACAACACTTTTACCAGCATCTCTAAAATATCTATTTAGATTTCTAATCAGCTTCATAGTATGTACCCCTTTCATAATCATTTACTACCTTACCATCTTTAATAACAACAACTCTTTTCTTCATTCTATTAACTATTTCTCTATTATGAGTAGTCATAATAATAGTAGTACCCATTTTATTAATATTATCTAAAACATTCATAATGCCAAGTGAAGTATCAGGATCTAAGTTTCCAGTAGGTTCATCACAAATTAATAGTTTAGGATTATTTACAATAGCACGAGCAATAACTACTCTTTGTTGTTCTCCACCAGATAAATGATCAGGATAATCTCTTACCTTTTGTTTTAAACCTACTAACTCTAATACTTCCATAACTCTTTTATGAATTTTCTTTTTATCATAAGAGAAAACCTCCATAGCAAAAGCAACATTTTCATATACCGTTAATTTAGGCAATAATTTAAAATCCTGAAATACTACTCCTAACTTTCTTCTTAACATATATACTTTTCTATCTTTTAGCTTTGCAACATTAATTCCTCCTATTATAATAGAGCCTTTATCAGGTTTTTCTTCACGATATAACATTTTTATTAAAGTAGATTTACCACTTCCTGATGCCCCTATTACAAAAACAAATTCTCCTTTAGCTATACTTAAATTCAAATCATATAAAGCTACAACACCATTTGATTTATATGTTTTTTGAACATCAGTAATTCTTATTAAATCCATATAATCACCTCTTACTTCTTTTTTTATTATATCAAATATTAAGTATTTAATATATAATTATTTTATTTTTTATCTAGCCTTTGCTACCTCATAACAATCTATTATTACAAAGAATGCATCTTTATCTATTTCTAATATTATTTCTTTTAACATAGTATATTCTCTTGTTGGTATAACACACATTAACATTTTAGACTTCTTATTAGTATAACCACCTTTAACATCCACTACAGTATAGTTATGATTAGTAGCATTTAATACATAATCTTTTACTTCATCTGATTTTTTAGTTATTATATAAAATGCTTTTTTATTAGATACCCCTAATATTACTTTATCTGCTACATGAGATGAAATTAATAAAGCAATTATTCCATATATAGTAATAGTTAAACCAAATGTTCTAATACCTAATAATATAATTAAACTATTAACAATATTTGATGCCGTTCCCGTAGACATTTTCATATATTTATGCATTAATTGAAATAATATATGCGTACCACCACTAGTAAAACCAGCATTCATTATAAACCCTAAAGATAAACCAGATAAAACACCCCCATAAATAACTAATAATAAAGTACTAGTATCATGAAAGTTTATTATCTGTGGTAAAAATGATGTTCCCTTAATAAATATAGGATATAAAATAGAACCCACTGCACTTTTAGCAGTCATCTTTTTACCAAGAAAGATATAACTTACTATCAAGAATAATAATGAAGTTATTAAAACAAATAAACTTTCATCAATATCAAATAAATATTTATAAATAATAGATAACCCAGATAAACCTCCTGAAACTATATTATATGGAGCATAGAACACATTAAAAGATATTGCACTCAAACATAATCCTATTAAAAATAATCCCCATTTTCCAAAAGTATTACTATATTTTTTAATCATACTCTACATCCTTTTTATTTACTTCATATGCATCACAAACAAGGAAGAAAGCATTACTATCAATAGCCTTTAACCCCTCTTTAACAACAAAGTATTTCTTAGTAGGTATAACAACTAAAAACATCGTATGTTTATCATTATCATCTCCACCTTTAGAATTAATTAAAGTTAAACCACCATTAGTTATACTTAATAAGAAGTCTTTTACTTCATCCTCTTTTTCAGTAATAATATAAAAAGTCTTACTTTGTGATATTCCTAATATTACTTTATCTGTTAATATACTAATTATATATAATACTAAAAAACCATATAATAATTTTTCTAACGGAAATACTAAAATACCAGATAAAACTACTAATCCATCAACTATAATCATCGCATT
>CAZTTM010000046.1:0-7096 GCA_964616035.1 uncultured Muribaculaceae bacterium | reverse complement strand
TATCCATTTCAAAAAAATGCATAAGCTCCTGTCTTAGTATATAGATATAATATAATGGGAGATATAATTAATAAAGTTATCATACTAACTTGATAGTTATTGTGATATATTATTAAATTATCTTGATTATAATTTAATTTTATAGTAATTAAATATAGAAAACCGCCTAAAGTAATACTAGTAATATAAAGATAAATAAAATTAGTAATAGTATAACGAATGTCTTTATATCCATAGCATACTACTAACATTAAAATAGTATTAATAAACTTAAAGATATATAATAAATATCCATTATCTAACATAGATACTATAATCATTAAAGATCCTAATATAGAAGATAATATTATTTTTTTGATAGTAGTTCTTCTATTAAGGATAATGCTTACACTAGTTAATAATATAAAATCAAAAATAATATTTATTAAAATAGTTAGATCTAAATATATTGTCATATCATCACCATTACTAGTATAAAAAAAATATGACTATAAATATGTCATATTTTAGACTATTTGATAATTATCTTCTAAAGAAAATTCAACATTCTCTTCAATCCATTCTTTTCTAGGCTCTACGGCATCCCCCATTAGAACACTAACTCTCTTCTCTGCTAGAGCAGCATCCGTAATATTAATCTTTATTAAACTTCTTGTTCTTGGATCCATAGTGGTATCACATAATTGGTCAGCATTCATCTCTCCTAGTCCTTTATATCTTTGTACTTTATAATTGCTTTTGCCATTAGTAATACTCTTTAATTCTTCATTAGACCAAGCATAACATTCTTTATTACCCATGGTTATTTTATATAATGGTGGCATAGCAATATATAATCTACCATCTTCTATTAATGGTTTCATATAACGATAGAAGAAAGTTAATAGTAAACACTGAATATGAGCACCATCATCATCAGCATCGGTCATAATAATTACTTTACCATAATTACACTCTTTAATATCAAAATCATTACCTAAGCCCGCTCCAACGGTGTGTATTAAAGTATTAATTTCTTCATTTTTTAATAATTCATCTAAACGTGATTTTTCAGTATTAATTACTTTACCACGTAATGGTAATATTGCTTGAGTCTTACGATCACGACCTTGTTTAGCCGAACCCCCAGCACTATCTCCCTCAACAATAAATAATTCACGTAAATGTTTATCTTTAGTTTGGGCAGGGGTTAATTTACCGCTTAATATTTTCTCAATCTTTTTACCATCTTTACCTTTTCGAGCTTCTTCTCTTGCTTTACGAGCGGCTTCTCTTGCTTCTTTACCTTTTAAGGCTTTAGAAACAATTTGAGTAGCAACTTGTTTATTCTCTTCTAAGAAAAACTTTAACTTTTCTGAAACAATTGCCTCAACTATTGGCCTTGCTGATGGAGTACCTAATTTAGATTTAGTTTGCCCCTCAAATTGCAATATTTCTTCTGGTATTTGAACACTAATTATTGCTGTTAAGCCTTCCCTAACATCACTACCTTCAAATGATTTAGCCTTTCCTTTAAAGAAATTATTATCTTTAGCATAATCATTTAGTACCTTAGTAATTGCTGTTTTAAACCCTATTTCATGAGAACCACCATCAGATGTCTTAACATTATTAACAAATGAAATAATATTTTCAGAATAACTATCAGTATATTGCATAGCCACTGAAACATTTATTTTGTCTTTTGTGCCATTAAAGCATAATACATTATGAAGAGGTGTTTTAGATTCATTTAAATATTTGCAAAATGCATCTAACCCATTCTCATAACAATACTTTTCTGTACGTTCTTCAATATCATTTTCTATTTCAATAGTTAAACCATTAATTAAAAAAGCACATTCCTGCATTCTTTCACATATTGTTGAAAAACTAAATGTTGTACTAGGGAATATAGAACTATCTGGCATAAATCTTACTGTAGTACCAGTCTTTGTCGTTGGGCCAATTTTCTTAAGTGGTACTTCTACTTTACCACCATTAGAAAACTTAATATAGTATTCTTCATGATCTCTTCTAGTAGTAACTTCCATATAACTACTTAATGCGTTAACAACGGATGCTCCAACACCATGAAGCCCTCCAGAAACTTTATAACCAGAGCTTTCAAACTTACCACCTGCATGTAATACTGTATATATAACCTCAGGAGTACTTTTTCCTGATGAATGCATACCAGTTGGAATACCACGTCCACGATCAGTGACACTAATACTACCATCATCATGCATAATAATCTTTAAATAGTCGCCATAACCATTCAATGCTTCATCAATAGAATTATCTACTATTTCCCAAATTAAATGGTGAAGACCACGTCTATCAGTAGAGCCAATATACATACCTGGTCTTTTTCTAACAGCCTCCAAGCCTTCTAATATTTTGATCGAATTTTCATCATAACTATTGTTTTTACTCATTTTGTATCACTCTTTCTATCTAATTTTAACATAAAAACTTGGTTTCTTCAACAAAGTATCATAAAAAAATAGTTTTTTTAAATTTCTACTTGACAAAACAACCATTATAAACTAATATATATATCACCAATTCAAATTTTAGACGAATTGGTGCTAGTATCACACTAGCCAACCCCTTTTTATTCTTTTTGGAAGACTGTTCCGTGGGGGTCAGTCTTCTTTTTTATGTTTAAATAGTAAAAGAAATAGACAATTTAAGTGCCTATTTCTATTTTTTTAGTTATTTATTTTGAGTGTAAGAACCACTAATTTGGTTTTGACCTAATTGAACTAATCTCTTAGTTATTTCTCCACCAACTGATCCATTAGCTCTAGAAGTAGCATCTGGTCCTAAATTAACACCAAATTCATTAGCTATTTCATATTTCATTCTTTCAATAGCCTTTTTAGCTCCTGGAACTAACATTTTATTGTTATTACTTGAACTATTCATCGTTTCACCTCCTACACTCATAGGTTGTGAAATTTTGCTAATTTAATACCATTTTTTTATTGGTAATTAGTGGCAATACCTTTTTAAAAATCATAATTATCTAAATTATTACTAATAGTTATAACTTCATGTGTCTTTACTGCTTCTTGAATTAATTCTTCATAATTAATACTATTTTCATATTCAATAGCTTTACTTAATTCTGGATTAATTACTGGATGTTTTGGTAAAAAGATAGTACAACAATCCTCGTATGGTAAAATAGATGTTTCATAAGTGCCTATTTTTTTAGCTATTTCTATAATTTCTAATTTATCTAAACAACTTACTGGTCTAATTACTGGAACATTACTAACATTATTAATTACTTGCATACTAGTTAAAGTTTGGCTTGCTACTTGACCAATTGATTCCCCATTTATTAAAATATGGCAATGATTTTGATACATTATTCTTTCACTTATTCGATACATCATTCTACGCATAATGGTTATCATATAAGTAGGATCAATATTTTTATATATAGCCTCTTGAATATTTGTAAAATTAATTATATGTAATTTAATAGCAGGTTGATATCTATTTAGTTTATTTACTAAAGTTTTTACTTTATTTTTAGCTTGAATACTAGTATGAGGAGGAGATTCAAAATAAATACATTCTAACTTAACTCCTCTTTTCATAGCCATATATCCCGCTACTGGAGAATCAATTCCTCCTGATAACATCAATAAACCTTTACCTGCAACGCTTACTGGGTATCCTCCAGCACCACTTACTTCTTTTGAATAGATATATGTATAATCATGTCTTATCTCTATTTTTAAAATATAATCAGGATTATGAACATCAACTTTCTTATATGAAATATTTTTTAAAATTAATCCCCCTATAATATTATTAAAATCCATACTATGTATATTAAAGTTTTTATCAGTTCTTCTCGTATCTACCTTAAAAGTATTAAAATTTATTTGCCTAACAATATCTAATGCTTTTTCTTTAATAATATCAATATTAGTATCTACTTTATATGCAACAACTATACTATGAATACCAAAAATATCTTTTAATATATCTACTATTTCATTAATATTATCATCTGTTTCAATAAACATTCTTACTCTATTTTTTATTATATTAACATGATAATCTTTTAAGGCCATTTTAATATTATCACATAAGGTATTTATAAATAAGTTTCTATTAGCCTTTTTAGTAGTTAATTCTCCATATTTAATTAATATTACTTTATCCATTATAAGCACTTCCTCATTTAGTAAGTATAAAGAAAAACAGTTATTAAGTCAATAACTATTTTACTTTCTCAAGAATAAAATATTTACAATCATTTGCACAATTCTCACTGAGATATTTACCTACATTTTGATAATTATTTATTTTATTTACTTTTTTACTATTCTTGTTATAGAAACCTTTTAATCTTAATTTAGAATAAGCAATATCTCCTACAATATAGTCATAATCTTTAAAGAAATCAGTATATCTTTGTGTAAAATCATCAAGATTAAAAGCTTCTTTGTAATCCTTTATTAGTTTATATTTATTAGTTTCTACTTCAATTATCTTGTCCATAATCTTTCTTAAATGCTCCTTTTATTTGTTCATACTTACTTAAACTAGAATTACCATTCCAAGTAATAAAACCGCCTGTTAATCCAGCATCATATAAAGCATTTACTTGGTCCTCAATTTTTTGTTGTCCATAAACTACTGTAGGATTCCAGTATGGTGTATCGTATGCTGTAATCCATGTTCTAGCAACTGCTGGTGTTGGAATCTCTGTCTGTCTTTGTGCAGCCCCTAATGCCCAATTATAAACTGTTTTATAAGCATTAGTCCAAGTATCAACACTTCTTCCAAAATGATCGGTATATGGCATAGAACTAATAGCATCAACAATATTAGATATAGCTGGCCAATATTGACCATATGCTGTGACATAAGTATTAGAACATTCTCCAAAAACATCTACTGATAAATATACACCTTCCTTATGTATTTGATCTGTAGCATAGAATAAGAAGTTTTGAATAGCCTCAGCTTTTTCTTCATCATAGGTATTTTTAAAATCATAATTATTAACTGACATACGATAAGCAGTTTCAGGGAAACGAACATAATCAAATTGAATTTCATTAAATCCCATTAATCTAACTGCTTCTTTAGCAAGTTCAACATTATATTCCCATGCTCCACGACTATAAGCAGAAGGCCAAGTTGACCCCGCTATACACTCATCAGGATGATCTTTACCATAATGTACATCATTAAATACAACAATTCTTCCAATTACATATATACCTGCTTCTTTTATTTTATCAATAGCTTTTTTATAATCATCATTATCATTAATAGCGGTTTTATAAGCAGTTGGTGAATACTCTTTAGCAACATCAGAACTATATGCTAAAGCACCATCTTTTATATCTACAACTATAGTATTTACTTTACTACTTTTAGCAATTTTTAAATATGAATCAATATTATCAATAGTTGAGGCATTTAAATACATGGCTTTAGCATTAGTCATTAAAGGGTTATCTTCAAAAATAGGTTTTTCATATGGATAATAATCTAAAGTAGATGCTTCCCCACCATATAACTCCATAGAATATTTCCTATTTTTATGAATATCATAGATAGAATTCTCATTATAATTTTCTAAAGACAATTCTTCACTATCTACCAAATACTTACTGTATACCCATCCAGTCGTACCATCATAATCTATTTTATACATATTAACACTACCATCATCATTTAAATAATCGTAATCTAATACCTTTAAACTATTACCTTTCTTAACAAATGATGCAATTTTAGAATCAGTTTCATTTTTATATATAGTAGAAGATGTTCTTACATATTTAGTATCCTCTAAAACTACATCTTTCTCCTTATCTTTTAAATTAGTAGTATCTATATAATAAGTATTACCATCTAACTTTATCTTAGTATAACTTACTTCTTCATACTCAATACTTGATTTATCACTAGATACCTTAGTACCTCTTACTAATTCATCATCTAACTTAGTTAATACCTTATTCTCAGTATCATAACTATATATACTTACCTTACTGCTAGTAGAAGCAACATACATATCAGTATATCTAGGAAATATTATATTACTACTGCCGCTTAATCTCCTATAAACAAGGAATAATAAAACTAATACTAAACATATAACTAAAAGTGCAACTAATTTCTTACTTTTCTTTTTTCTCCTACTTTGTCTCATTAACTCAACACCTCTATGCTAAGTATATCATATATTTAATAATAATTCTATATCTAATGAATAATTTACAATTATATTATCCTACTATATATGGATTAGTAGATTTACCACTACCACTAGATAATACTGTTCCTTTCTTAAGTGAAACTACAGGTCTTGTACCGTATGATCCTGCAGAATAGTTATCACTTATGAACCCAGAAGAATTAATAGTAGAATTATTTGCACCAACAACATAGATGCTAGATGGTGTAAGTAGCCATGTAGTCACCCCATTATATAAATAAAATGATGAATTAGTTCCCCATATTAATCCACCAGCAAATACCATTTCTCGCGCAGTTAGCATTCCCACTGGATATGTTAAACTACCATTTCCATTACTTGCGCTTACTGTAAAACTATCTACTAATCTTGGGCAAATAATATTTACTATTTTGGCATTATAAGATCCATACGTCGCAAAAGCATTATAATTATTATGATTATTATTCCAAATAGTTGTATTAAAATTATGATATGTTCGATCATTACAAAAAACAGTATCTTCCAACTGTGATGTGTAACTTATCAAATTAGTTTTATACCATTCATCAATTTTTTTCTTAATATTTGATTCTTTTACATTAATATTTCCCTCAAACATATCATTTGATAAATCTACAGGATATTTCCCATTGGTTAACGTAAAATAATATACTATTTTATTAGTATCAGAATGTATATAATAAATATAATACATACTCTGGCAACTAGTACCAGAGCTAAAACAAGTATAGTGATATTTACTAGCAACTGTACTATATTCACTTGTCCAATTACTAGTATCAGTTAATGTATAGGTATCACTTAAGGTATAAGTATTTGTACTACTATTATATGTTGCATCATTACCAAATACAATACTTCCACTTAATG
>CAZTTM010000045.1:0-7223 GCA_964616035.1 uncultured Muribaculaceae bacterium | reverse complement strand
TAATGATATGATGATAGATAATAATTTTACTAATACTTTTATGACACCTAGTTATTCTCTTAATAATACTAAAGAAGGGTTTATAAAGGGGAATATGTTTAATAATCTATATCAGGGATATAAAAACTATACTCCAGTAATGCCTAAGGCAAATAGTCAAAGAGAAATACTATTAAACAAGTTATTAGAATATTATTTTGCTATGAGGGATTTAGGACTTTATCTAGATGTAAATCCTAATTATACTAGTTTAATTAATTTGTATAGTGAATATTTACAAGAAGGGAAAAAGCTATATATACAATATGAGAAAAGTTATGGCCCATTAACTCTAGATAGTATGAATTTAGGTCAAAGTAACTGGGTATGGGATAATGGTCCTTGGCCTTGGGAGGTAAAATAAAATGTGGAAGTATGTTAAAGCCTTAGAATATCCGATTAATATTAAAAGAAAAGATTTACGTATGGCAAAGTATTTAATTACTCAATACGGTGGTGCTAATGGAGAGCTAGCTGCAGCATTTAGATATTTAAATCAAAGATATACAATGCCTGATGATAAAGGTAAAGCCTTACTTACAGATATTGGTACAGAGGAACTAGCCCACGTTGAAATGATTTCCGCTATGGTTTATCAACTTATGAAAGGTGCTACTTTAAAAGAATTAAAAGAAGCAGGATTAGATACTAACTATGTAGAGCATAGAAGAAGTCTTTACCCGACAGATGCTAGTGGTGTTCCATTCACTGCTGCTTACTTTGCATCAACTGGTGATCCTATCGCAGATTTATCTGAAGATATGGCCGCCGAACAAAAAGCTCGTGCTGTCTATGAAAACTTAATAGATCTTACTGATGATTCTGATGTTATCGGGCCACTGTTATTCTTAAGACAGCGAGAAGTTATCCATTTTGATAGATTTAAACAATTATATGAAGAATATAAGAAAAAATATAGTTAGCCGTTAACTATATTTTTAATTACTTTTAACCATATTGGAATTAGTAGTAAGTTCTCCCAAATAATAATTAGGTACTACTCCTTGAATTACCTTTAAAGATAAAGGTATTTTATTAGATATTGTAATTCTTTCTGTAATAAATGGTAAATTTACTATCATTGATACTTCTACATAAACATCTACTTCTATTAAAGCATTATTAATACCGTAACTAGATACTGTTGTTGATATATTACTACATACATCTCCTATCATCTTATATCTTACTGGTATTTTAGCGCCTAAATTACTTAAAAATATATTATTAGTTATTAATCCTACTGGTATTTCATAAATTATACCTTTTTTTAATTTATCTTTATCATAATATACTGGTAAATTCATACTATCTATTTTACCATTCTCCACTAATGATAATTTATTTTGAATATTATCTGTGATATTATTAAGAATAGTTAATACGTTATTAGAGTCATAAGTAATTAATTGTATTTCATCATTATTATTTTTGGTAATATTCATTAAATCATCTATATTTATTTTCTCTTTATCTTTTTCATTTACTGCAGAATTAATTATAATAGTAATAAACTTTCTAACTTCTGCTTCCCCATACACCATAGCATTATCTTTAATAATATTTGAAAAATATTTAATAATATAATAAGTACAAACTAAAGATAAAATTATAATAATAAATATTAATATAAAATAATTACTTAGTTTTCTTTTTTTATGATATTTTAAATATACTCTATCTCTCATAGTAAAAAATATGAAATAAATCATTTCATATTCTAACTTAATCCATAATAAGATATTTTATATGTATTTCCAATACTTTGTAATGAGAAGTGAATGTTTCGGTATTTAATACTTAAAATATTACTACTTTCATAATAACCTGCACTAACTAAATATTCAATAGTACTTCCTTCTTTATTAACTGATATTATGTCATATTTATCTGTATATGTTATATAATCACTCTTAGTACTAGAAGATAAGCAATATAATTTATTATCTTTATTGACAAAGTTTACGCCTTTATCCATCATAAAACTATCTACTAAACTATTAATAAACAATTCTTCTACATTAGTAATTAATTCTTCCGTATTTTTAAATATTAATGACTTACTATATATAGTAGTATTTGAATCTAAACATTCTTGATAATTAGTCATAACTTGTCCATTTAATTGACAAAAACTATCATTAATATCTACATCACAAAGTTTAGCACTACTATTACTAGTATTATTTAAAAATATATATAGTTTTTCATAATATTCTTTACCTAATTCAATATATTTTTTATCATCTGCTATCTTATCTTTATATGTTATATCATAAAGTAATTTACCTACTACTCCACATAATACAAAAGCAAATACTAAAGTAAAAATTAATAACCACTGTTTTTTCTTACTCATTATCTCACCTACCTAACTATAAAATATTCATTATACCAAACTAAAAATGTATATACTGTCCATATTTTTCTACTATTATCTCTTTTTCCATTTTTATGATCATCTAATAATTTAATAACATACTTAGTATTAAAGAATTCTCCACCTTTAGATATAGTATCTTTTACTTTGTTATAGATATCATCTTCTTTTAACCATTCACGTAATGGTACTGGAAAGCCTAATTTCTTTTTATTAGCTACTTTATCTTCTAGTGTTTCTTTAGCTACTTGTCTAAATAAATATTTTGTTTCACCATTGCATATTTTATATTTAGTTGGAATACTACTAGCATAATCAATTAGTTTACGGTCTAAGAAAGGAACTCTTACTTCTAATGAATTTGCCATACTCATCTTATCTGCTTTTAATAATATATCCCCTATTAACCAAAAATTAAAGTCTATATATTGCATCTTACTTACTTCATCTTTATTTTTTACTTTATCATAATATGGTTTAGTAATATTTTTATATGTTGTTTTACTTCTTTTATAGCTTAATACTTTATTTATTTCATCATTATCATAAATAAAAGCATTACCTACATATCTATCTTCTAATTTTTTACTGCGTCTTACTATAAAGTTAAATCCACGATGTCCGCGAAATGGATAAGCCATAATGCCTAAGGCTTTTCTAATAGAATAAGGTATTTTATAGTACCAACTGACAGTATATGGTTCAGCATAGATATTATATCCACCAAATATTTCATCTGCGCCTTCTCCTGATAATGCAACTTTAACGTGTTTACTAGCTAAATTAGCCACAAAATATAACATTATAGCGGAAGGATCTGCTAGAGGTTCATCCATATAATATTGTATTAAAGGAAACTTTTCAAAATATTCTTCTTTAGTAATTTCTTTACTAACATTTTTTACATTTATTTTTTTAGACAAATCTTTAGCATAATCTATTTCACTATACTTTTTATTAGCGTATCCTACTGTAAAAGTCTTATTAACATTACTTAAAGCAGCAATTAATGAGGAATCAACACCACTAGATAGAAATGATCCAACTTCAACATCACTTATTTTATGGTGACTAATTGAGTCATCTAATTCTTTCTTTATACCTTTTTCCCATTCTTCAAAACTTCTCTCATCATTACTTTCTAATTTTACTTCATAATATTTTACTATATCTAATTTTCCATTTTGATAGATAAAATAATGACCAGGCCTTAACTTATAAACATCTTTAAAGAAAGTTTCTTCTCCAACGCTATATTGAAAAGTTAAATACTTCTCTAACATATCTCTATTTAATTCTTTCTTAAAATTAGGATGGGCTAAAAAACTCTTTATTTCTGAAGAAAACATAAATTCACTATCATTTTTATAATAATATAATGGTTTTATTCCATAAAAGTCTCTTGCTCCTACTACTATATCTTTCTTTATATCATATATTATAAAAGCAAACATTCCTCTTAATTTATTTACTAACTTATCAATACCATATTCTTCATAGCCATGAATTAATACTTCAGTATCAGTATTAGTAGCAAAAATATGTCCTTTTTTCTCTAAGTCTTTTCTTATATCTTGATAATTATATATCTCACCATTAAAAACAATTACTTTATCTTTATTTTCATTATATATAGGCTGATTACCAGTATTCAAATCTATTATTGAAAGTCTTCTAAATCCTAGTGATACTTTATCACTTATATAATATCCATCAGAATCAGGGCCACGATGTTCTATTAATTTAGCCATCTTTTTTATTATATTTTTATTTTTGGTATTTCCTACAAATCCTACAAACCCACACATTATAACATCACCATACTTTCTACATAAAATTATACCATGTATATATTATTTAGTAAATTAAAAATATCACTTTTATTAGTGATACTTTTAATTTAATAATTAGAACTTCTCATTTCAAAATATGCTTGTGGATGGCTACATACTGGGCAAACTTTTGGAGCTTCTTTGCCTACATGAACATAACCACAGTTTCTACATATCCATACTGTTGTATTTTCTTTATCGAATACTCTTTCATTAGCTATATTATTTAATAGTTTTAAATATCTTTCTTCATGTTCTTTCTCAATAGCTGCTACTAACCTAAACTTATTAGCAATTTCTTTAAATCCTTCTTCTTCTGCTTCTTTAGCAAAACTATCATACATATCTGTCCATTCATAGTTTTCCCCTTCTGCAGCAGTTTTTAGGTTATCCTTAGTATTTGGAACAGCACCACCATTTAATAACTTAAACCACATTTTAGCGTGCTCTTTTTCATTATTAGCAGTTTCTTCAAATATAGCGGCTATTTGTTCATAACCTTCCTTTTTAGCGGCACTAGCAAAATATGTATATTTATTTCTAGCTTGACTTTCTCCAGCAAAGGCTGTCATTAAGTTTTGATATGTCTTAGATTCTTTTAATTCCATTATTTACTCCCTCCATTTAAATTATACTTGATTAGAGTTTATTTGTCATTATCATTTAAGAACTTTTTATATTTCTTTATAACAGTTGAATTATCTAATTCTGTATTTGCTAATGACTCAAATAAATTTTTTTGTTCTTTAGTAAGTTTTTCGGGAATTATTACTTTAACGACAGCATACATATCGCCTTTTCTCTTTGTATTTACATTTTCAATACCTTTACCACGTAATCTTAATTTATCCAAAGTTTGAGTACCACTTGGAATAGTTAGTTCAACATTGCCATATATTGTTGGTACTTCTTTAGTACATCCTAATACTGCTTCAGTTATTGTTAGTGGTAAGTCTATATATATATCATCTTCATTTCTTTTATAAAAGTCATGTTCTTTAACTGTAAACTCTAAATATAAGTCCCCGTTTCTACCACCATTTTCACCAGCTTCACCTTTACCAGTTAATCTTAATCTATTACCATTATCAATACCTGCAGGTACAGATACTGTTATAGTTTTATTCTTTCTAATTTTTCCTTTACCATTGCAGTCAGGGCATTTCTTTTCAAATACATTTCCTGTACCATGACATTCGGGGCAAGTAGTTTTAGTAAGAAAACTACCAAACATTGTTCTTTGTTCACTTGTAATTGTTCCACTACCACGACATTCAGGACAAGTTTTAGAATTAAAACCACCTTCACCATGACAATTTGAACAATTATCTACAGTATCTAAATCTATATCTTTTTCACAGCCATGAACTGCTTCATCAAAACTAATAGTCATGCGATATAAAACATCATTGCCTTTTCTTGGACCATTAGCACTTCTTCTTGACTTAGAGGAAAAACCAAAGCCACCTAGTATATCATCAAATATGTCCCCCATATCTCCAAAATCAAAGCCTTCAAAGCCTTGGAAGCCACCAGAACCTCCATTATTTTGGAAGGCACTATGACCAAATTGATCATATCTTTTTCTTTTTTCTGGATCAGATAATACTGCATATGCTTCTTGCGCTTCTTTAAACTTTTCTGCAGCATTTTCTTCTTTTGAAACATCAGGATGATATTTCTTAGCTAGTTTTCTAAAAGCCGATTTTATTTCTGCGTCTGTTGCTGTTTTAGATACTCCTAAAACTTCATAATAATCTCTTTTATTCATTTTTACACCTTTCTAATAAAGAGTAGTCCTAGTTTCCTAGAACTACTTTTTTATTTTTCTTTATATTCAGCGTCTACTACTCCATCATCTGATTTCTTAGTAGATTCTTTTTCTTCAGTAGTATCTTCTGTTTTAGCGTTCTTACTAGCTTCTTCATATACTTTAGCAGCTAATTCATTAGCTTTAGCAAGTAAGTCATCTTTAGCTTTCTTTATATCTTCAACATCATCTTTTTCTAATGTCTTTTTAGTTTTTTCAACTAACTTTTCAGCTTCTTCTTTATCTTTATCACTTACTTTATCTCCTAAATCTTTAAGAGCTTTTTCTGTCATAAAGATTGCTTGTTCAGCATCATTCTTAACATCAGCTTCTTCTTTCTTCTTAGCATCAGCTTCTTTATTAGCTTCAGCTTCTTTCATCATTTTATCAATTTCTTCATCGCTTAATGTATTAGATGCTGTAATAGTTATAGATTGTTCCTTATTAGTGCCTAAATCTTTGGCTTTAACATTAACAATACCATTAGCATCAATATCAAATGTAACCTCTATTTGTGGAACTCCACGTGGTGCTGGTGGAATATTTGTAAGTTGGAATCTACCAAGTGTCTTATTATCACTGGCCATACTTCTCTCACCTTGTAATACATGAATATCTACAGCAGGTTGATTATCAGCAGCTGTTGAGAATACTTGACTCTTACTTGTAGGTATTGTTGTATTTCTTTCTATTAATACTGTCATTACTCCACCTAATGTTTCAATACCAAGTGATAATGGAGTTACATCTAGTAATACGACATCATTAACTTCACCAGTTAATACACCGCCTTGAATAGCAGCACCCATTGCAACTACTTCATCAGGGTTAACGCCTTTATGAGGCTCTTTACCTAATTCTTTCTTAATTAATTCTTGAACACATGGAATACGAGTTGAACCACCTACTAAGATTACTTTATCAATATCACTAGATTTTAATTTAGCATCTTTCATAGCTTTTCTTACAGGCTCTAGTGTTGAATCAACTAAATCTCTAATTAAATCTTCAAACTTAGCTCTTGTTAAAGTTAATTCTAAGTGAAGTGGGCCATCATCTGATTGAGAAATAAATGGTAATGATATTTGGGTACTAGTTACTCCTGATAAATCTTTTTTAGCTTTTTCAGCAGCATCTTTAAGTCTTTGCATAGCCATTTTAT
>CAZTTM010000044.1:0-7291 GCA_964616035.1 uncultured Muribaculaceae bacterium | reverse complement strand
AGTGGTTATACTAAATTAGATGATAATTATTGTTATAAATAAAAGTTAGTAAGTTTAATATAGTATTTTATAATTGTTATATTTATATTTTATTATATAATTAATGTAAAGGAAAAGGTGGTATATATGAAAGAGGAGCATCAAGGAATGACAAAAAAACAAGCTATGGATATACTTGGATTAAAAAGCAATTTTACAGAACGTGATTTAATAGATAATTATCGAAAACAGATAAAGGTAAATCATCCCGATCGTGGTGGCAGTGATGAGAAGTCTAAAAATATAAATGTAGCTCGTGCTGTATTAAAAAAAGAACTTAATCTATCAAATAAAGGTAATTCAACACCAACATCAACATCTACACCAGTATATAAAAAAGAAGATTATAAGAATGTATCGTCAAAAATTGAGGAATTAAAAAGGAGGTTTAGTTATGAAGATAAATTGGCAGATGAAATACCTAAATGGGTAAGAGATATAAAAGAAAATATAGACTTCGATATTGATAATATTGATATTGATCCTTTCTTTAACCGTAATGGTAATGTAGGCGGAAAAATTAACTTGAAAAGTAAATCTTATATTAGCGAATTAAGGAAAATAGAAGATGTTTATTGTAAATATACAGGGATTAGTAAAGATATTTTAATAAAAAATGGTTATATTCCAATTGCTGATAATAGTGATTGCTATAATATTAATGATATATATGGGAGATTATTAGAAGCAACTTCTAAGATATTTAAAGAAAATATAAGTGGTAAATTACATAAATGTGCTGATATCTATGGTAGTTTTAAAAAAGAAATTGATAATAAAATAGGTGATTTAACTAGGGAATTATCTACAAAAAAGTTAGATGATTTGATAACTGATTTTTCTAATTTTTTAAGTAATTTATATCAGAATTATCAGCAAGATAATAATTTACTATCAACACTTAAAAATAATTATTTAGATTTATTAGAGCCTTTTAGTATAGAGATAAGTAAATTATATACTTTATGTGGTAGAAGTGAATTTGAAACTTTTTATAATGATTTAGAGGAAAGATTAAAAGTTGCTAGAAAAGAGCAAAAGTCTACTATATTAGTCTATAGTCTTAATCAGAAATATGGATCATTATTATCAAGTATTAGTTCTTTAAAAGGTACTATTAAAATAAATAAGTTATATAGTAAATTATTAGATGTTATTTATGTTAAGGATTTATCACCAGATATAACTTCATTAATAATTAATATATCACCTGATAATTTTGAAATGGATATTAATAATATTTTACGTATATTTGATATAAAAATAAAAGGTATTTATGTACCGAAATATAGAACTGATTTACCTGTACCATTATATGTTTCATGTCAATTAGATGATAAAGAATATTTTATTAAGGTAATATATCAAAATGGTATATCCCAAGTAGAAGGGGAGGTATATTATGATACGAATGATCAAATATCTCTTGAAGAAATATTAAAATCATTATACTTTAAGGGAGGCACTAAAACATCTAATATTAATGATAATAATAGTGTTTTATATGAATATATGGATTTTTATCATAATAATTTAGGTGTTGTTAAGAATAATATAACTAATACTATTGAAGTATGTGGTAGTCGTGAGTATATAAGTCATTTAAATGATAAGCCACAAGATGAAGAATTAAAAAAGTATCAAGATATTAATGAAGTTATAAAAGAGTTAACTAATGAATTAGCACCATGTATAGAAAGATATTTATATGAAAGTATTATAAAAAGTAATGGTAGAAGTAAATAAAATAATTGAATAATAAAAAACAATGTGCTATAATTTATACATAAAACGTTGACCAAGAGGAGTAGACTATAATATTCACAAGAGATAGATAACATTTGCTGTAAGTTATCTTTGATAAAAGTAGTTGAAAGTAGCTTGTGAGTAAATATCTGAATTATAAGTAAGATATTTTGGGTAGTTTCATTAACAACTAAGAGGTAATATATATTATAAATAAAGGTGGTACCACGATTAGTTCGTCCTTTTCTGGTACTATCTTTTTTTGCTTATTATATTGAAAATAATTAATATTTATTATATACTTAATAAAAAGAAAGAGAAGTGTCGTAGTGTGAAAAGTAGTCGATTAATGAAATATTTTGAAGAATATGTAAAGAAATTTGATATGAATAATATTATGGTAAAAACTAAATACTTTCATAGTATTAGAATGATGTCTTTAGTAGAAGAATTAGCAACTAACTTAAATATATTTACTGAAGAAGAAATAGTTGTCTGTAAATTAATTGCTTTATTTCATGAAATAGGAGGCTTTGAGGCTACTAATAACTATAACTTAGAAAATAGTGAAGAAGACTATTCAATGAGATCTATAGAAATATTATTTGATGAAGGATTAATTAGAAAGATAACAACTGATACTAAATATGATAATATTATTAAAGTAGCAATATATTGTCATAATAAAAATGGGTTGCCAAAGAATATTGATGATAAAATGGTAGCATACTGTAATGTTATTAAAGATGTTCATAAAATAGATACTTTTAAAATGGTTTTAAATTCACCATATTTAGATAATAGAATAGATAGTTTTCCATCACAAATGGCTTATAGTGATTTTAAAATATTTAGACGTGTTGAACAAAAAGTGGTAGAAAATAATGCTGATAATATTTTAGTTGTATTATCTAATATATTTGATATTAATTATCAATATAGTTATACTATGATAATTAATGAAAACTATATTACTAAATTAATTGATTCTTTAGTATTTAATGATAATAAAATAGAAAGTTTCTTTAAACAAATAGAAAATGTTTTAAATAATTATTTGAAGAGAAAGATAGGTGCATAGTATGCTTGAAAAGAAATATAATCATAAAGAAGTAGAAGAAGGAAAATATGAATTTTGGAAAAGTAGTAATTATTTTACAAGTGGTGATTTAACTAAAGAACCGTTTTGTATTGTTATACCTCCTCCTAATGTCACTGGGAAATTACATTTAGGACATGCTTGGGATACTACTTTACAAGATATAATTATAAGATATAAAAGAATGGATGGGTATGATGCTTTATGGATTCCGGGAATGGATCATGCGGGAATTGCTACTCAAGCAAAAGTAGATAAAAAATTAAAATCTATGGGCATTAAACCAAGAGAGATGACTCGTGAAGAATGGTTAAAGCATGCTTGGAGTTGGAAAAATGAATATGCAGAAAATATTCATACACAATGGGCTAAATTAGGATTAAGTTTAGATTATTCTAAAGAAAGATTTACTCTTGATGAAGGCCTATCTAATGCTGTAAAGAAAGTATTTGTTGATTTATATAACAAAGGGCTAATTTATCGTGGAGAAAGAATAATTAATTGGGATCCTGAAGCTATGACTGCTTTATCTAATGAGGAAGTTATATATAAAGATGTCCCTGGGGCTTTTTATCATATTAAATATATGCTAGAAGATAGCGATGAATACTTAGAAGTTGCTACCACAAGACCTGAAACATTATTTGGGGATACGGCAGTAGCAGTTAATAAAGATGATGAGAGATATAAAAAATATGTTGGTAAAAATGTTATTCTACCAATAGTTAATAAATTAATACCAGTAATTACTGATGAACATGCTGATCCTGAATTTGGAACTGGTGTTGTTAAAATTACTCCTGCCCATGATCCTAATGATTTTGAAGTAGGGAATAGACATAACTTAGAAAGAATTGTAGTAATAAATCCTAATGGTACAATGAATGAAAATACGGGTAAATATCAAGGGTTGGATCGCTTTGAATGTCGTGAAAGGTTAGTTGATGATTTACAAGAGCAAGGATTATTAATCAGTATTGAGCCAATTACTCATAATGTTGGTCACTCTGAAAGAACTGATGTTATGGTTGAACCTTATTTATCAAAACAATGGTTTGTTAAAATGCGACCACTTGCTGATAGAGTTCTAGAGAATCAGCAAAATAAAGATACTAAAGTAAACTTTGTTCCAGAAAGATTTGAAAAAGTAATGAATCACTGGATGGAAATAACTTATGATTGGTGTATTTCAAGACAATTATGGTGGGGACATAGAATTCCTGCTTGGTATAAGGGTGAAGATGTATATGTTGGATTAGAACCACCTAAAGAGGAAGGCTGGGTACAAGACAGTGATGTATTAGATACATGGTTTAGTAGTGCTTTATGGCCATTTTCAACACTTGGTTGGCCAGATGATACAGTATCTTTTAAAAGATATTATCCTAATAATGTTTTAGTAACGGCATATGATATTATACCATTCTGGGTTAATAGAATGACTTTTCAAGGGTTAGAATTTACTAATCAAAGACCATTTAAGGATTGTTTAATACATGGGTTAATAAGAGATAAAGATGGTAGGAAGATGTCTAAGTCATTAGGTAATGGTGTTGATCCTATGGATGTTATTGAAAAATATGGTTGTGATTCACTAAGATTCTTCTTAGCTACGTCAACCGCTATTGGAATGGATTTAAGATATGATGAGGAAAAAGTAGCATCTACGTGGAACTTTATTAATAAATTATGGAATGCTTCAAGATTTGTTCTTATGAATATTGAAGATTTAACAAAAGATTCTTATACATTAAGCGATTTATCTATTGCTGATAAATGGATTTTAACAAAATGTAATAATTTAATTAAAAATATAAGAAAACATATGGATAATTATGAGTTTAATGTTGTTGGTAGTGAACTATATAGTTTTATTTGGGATGATTTTTGTGATTGGTATATTGAACTTTCTAAAATAAATATGAATAATACTACTAAGAGTGTTTTATATAAAGTTTTGAGTGATATTATAAAAATGCTACATCCATTCATGCCTTATGTTACTGAAGAAATATATCAAATGCTACCAATAAAAGATAGTGATTCTATTATGATATCTTCTTATCCAGTGTATCAGCGAGAAGAAGTATATGAAGACTCTAAAGAATTAGATAATGTTATTGAGTTTATTGTTAAAGTACGTAATACAAAACAAGAACATCAAATACCAAAAGATGCTAAAGTATATTTTAAAGGTAATTATGCTGATATAATATTGAAACTTTTAAAAGTATCTAATATAACCGAAGATAATTCTCAAGAAGGAATAGAGGTTAAAACTACTAATTATGAAATAAAATATATGTATGATACAGCAGATAGTAAAGAAAAAGAAATAGAAAACTTAATTAAAGAAAAAGAAAAGTTAGAAAGTTCTATTGAAAGAAGAAAAAAACTTTTAAGTAATGAAAACTATGTTGCTAAAGCTCCTGCTAATATTGTAAATAAAGAAAAAGAAGACTTAGCTAAAGAAATAGAAAAGTTAGCATTACTTGAAGATAAATTACAAGGTAATAAATAATTATCTTGTTTTTTATTTCTTCATATTTAAATCAATAAAATCATTTGCTAAATAACTAAATATATAGTATTATAGTAAGCAATAAAGGAAGTGTTATAACTATGTCAAAATGTCTAATGATTGAAGCAAAAACAATAAATGAAGAAGTTATTTCTTTATCAAATGATTTATTAATTAAATATCCACATAACATGATAATTATAAGTATACCTAATATTAAAGACTCTAAAATTCAATTACTTAATAATATTATTGATCAGTCAAGAACAGTAATTAAAATAGTAGGTGGTTATGATAAGAAAAGATTAAATAATGATATTGGTAATAAAACAATTCATAAATATAGTAATCTATATACTATTAATCAAGTATTTTTAATATCTGAAGAAATAAATAATATAATAAAAAGAATTCATAGAAATTGGACTAAAGAACAGATATTATTATATTTATTAAATGAACTAAAAACGAAGATTATTTATGATCAAAAATATCGTCATGCTGATGAGTATGATATAAGAAATTTAACTGGCTTATATACTGCTAAAACAGTATGTGGTGGTTATGCTATGATATTGAAGGAACTTTGTGATCAAGTAGGGATAGAATGTATGTATGTTGAAGGATACTGTGGACGTAAAATACCTAAGATTGCCCAAATAAATCATGCATGGAATATAGTAAAATTACATAACAAGTATTATCCAATTGATATAACACAAGATATTGGTGAAGAAGTTAACTTATTACAAAAAGGTTTAAAAAGATCTTTTCACAAGAAATATTTTATAAAAGAATATGTTCCAGGTTTAAATGAACAAATAGTAGATTATACATCTTTATCAAATATTGATATTAATAAGATAAATACTATTTTAAAGAAAGTATCTATTTCTCAAGAATATACTGGCACTATTTATATAATAAAAAGAGATAATAAAACAGAGTTTATGATAACAGAGTGTGATTATCAAAAAATAGACAATACAAAAATAGTAAAATATATTATTACTTCGTTAGATAACTTAAATCCTCGAATAGTATATTCAACATTTGATTTGAAAAGTTCTATTGCTATGTATGAAGAAAAAGAAGAATTACGTAGAGAGAAGTTAAGGTGTGCTTTACGTAGAGATTATAAGCAAGTAGAAGATATAAGCAAAGAATTATCTAAGTATGATGCTTCATTAAGTATATATAACTTAAGATTAATTGCTAGCTTATTATTCTCTGAAGAAAATATTGAAAAGAGTTGTCATGTAAGAAATGGTTTCTTAGGTACTGGAATAATTGATAATAATAATAAGATATATGCATTTGTATATAATAAAAAAATAACTGATAAATTAAATAATAAAGTAAAGACTTATACTAGAAGTAATGGTACTAAGTTTGTAGTAGAAGAAATAAATAATTATGATTCTAAATTATATGCTTATAAAGTATATGAATATATTACTTACAAAACTGGATATAAACTATTAGAAAATACTATTTATACAGATTTTGATATCTTAATGGATAATAATTCATTCTTATCAAATAATTTCTTAGATAGAGAAAGAATAGATGAAAAATGCTTAAATAATAACGGCTATTTAGGTCATTATACTAAAGATTATTTATTTGCTTATAGTAAAAATATAAAAGATACTTTAGAAGAAAGGTCAATTATGTCTTTTACTTCTAAAAAGAGAGTATTAGTAAAAAAATAGAACTTATAATAATATAAGAAAACATATACTTAATTAGGTGATTATATATGAATAAATATAAATCTCTAATGATAGTTATGTTTTTTATTTTAATATTTAGTTTTTCAAAAGTAAATGCTATAGTTAAAGGGCAATCATTACTGGGTAAAACAATATGCTTAGATGCTGGAC
>CAZTTM010000043.1:0-7488 GCA_964616035.1 uncultured Muribaculaceae bacterium | reverse complement strand
TTTATAAAGATAAATTAAAAAACTTTTTTGATCTAGATTATAAATTAGAATTAATATTTGTTGAAGATGGTAGTAGAGATAAAACACTAGAACTTATTAGAGATTTATCTAAAAAAGATAAAGAAACTAACTATATATCACTATCTAGAAATTTTGGTAAAGAAGCTGCGATGTGGGCAGGATTAAAGCACTCTACTGGGGACTATGTTTCTATTATGGATTGTGATTTACAAGATCCACCATCTCTAATTCCAGAAATGCTACGTTTAATTGAAGAAGAAAATTATGACGTTGTAGGAACTAGAAGAGTAACCCGAAAAGGTGAACCACCAATTAGAAGTTTTTTCGCACGATTATTTTATAAAATAATAAACAAAATGAGCAAAGTAGAAATGGTTGATGGAGCTAGAGACTATCGTATGATGACTAGGCAAGTAGTAAATAGTTTATTGACTCTAAAAGAATATAATCGTTATTCTAAAGGATTATTTAGTTTTGTTGGATTTAAAACAAAATGGCTTGAATATGAAAATATTGAAAGGGTAGCAGGCGAAACTAAATGGAGTTTCTGGAAATTATTTCTTTATGCAATTGAAGGAATAGTTGCCTTTACAACTGCCCCTTTAACAATTGCTACAACATTTGGTATTATATTTTGCCTTATAGCATTTATTATGATAATAGTTATTATTGTTGAATTATTAGTATATGGTAATCAACCAAACGGTTGGCCAGGCATAGCATGCATAATATTTATGGTAAATGGTATAGAATTATTATGTATTGGAATAATAGGAGAATACTTATCTAAAACATATTTAGAAGTAAAGAAAAGACCAATATATATAGTTAAAGAAAGTAATATGGATGTAGTATATGATAAAGATATATAAAAAATATGAAGAATTAATAAATTACATAACAATCGGTATATTTACCACAATAGTAAGTCTTACTACTTATTACTTACTAACTCTAACTATACTAGATGTTAATAACAAAATATATTTACAAATCGCTAATATTATCTCTTGGGTAGCAGCAGTGACATTTGCATACTTAACTAATAGAAAATATGTCTTTAAAGTAAAAAAAAGTTGGAATATTAAAGAATGTTTAAAATTTTATATGTCAAGACTATCAACTCTATTAATAGATATGATTATTATGTATATATTTGTATCTGTATTAAAATTTGATAATAAAATAGTTAAATTAATTGCCCAAACAATAATTATCATCTTAAATTATATACTAAGTAAATTTATAGTATTTAAAAGCAGTAAGGAAGTAGAAAAGTAATGGATACAGTAATTAAAGAAATAGGCAGTAATTATCAACTATTTAAAAATATAAATAACATACTAGGACTCATATTAAGTATAATAGTTATTCACAAAACTTTTTATTTTATAATAGGAATGTTTTTTACAAGAAAATTTAAACCCGCTAAAAAGAAACATAAATATGCTATTGTTATTGCCGCTAGAAATGAAGAAAAAGTAATAGGTAATCTATTAGATAGTATAAAAAAACAAGATTATCCTAAAGACTTAATAACTACTTTTGTTGTAGCGGATAACTGTACTGATAAAACTGCTCAAGTAGTTCGTGAAAAAGGTGCTATATGTTATGAAAGATTTAATGATAAAAAAAAGACCAAAGGATATGCTCTAGAATATTTATTTGAACAAATAGAAAAGGATTATGGTCGCACATCGTTTGAAGGATACTTCGTTTTTGATGCGGATAACCTATTAGAAAAAAACTTCATTTCTAAAATGAATGATGCTTTTGATTCAGGATTAAAAATAATAACATCATATCGTAATACTAAAAACTTTGATGAAAATTGGATAGCATCAACATATGCTTTGCATTGGTTAAGATCTATTAGAACTAATCACCGTGCTAGAAGTGTTCTACATTTAGCTACTAATATTCAAGGAACAGGTTTTTTAATGGCTAGTGAGATAGTTAAAAATGGTTGGCACTATACAAGCTTAACAGAAGATAGAGCCCTAACTGCCGATGCTGTTGCTCAAGGATATGAAATCTCATATCAAGATGAAGCTATGTTTTTTGATGAACAGCCAATAAATTTAAAAGTAGCATTAAGACAAAGACTAAGATGGTCCAAAGGACACCTGCAAGCCTATGCACAAACAGGGCCATATCTATTTTTAAATATATTCTTAGGGAAAAGATATTTAAAAACCAAATGGCAAGACAATAATCAAACTCAAAAGCAATCACTATTTAAACGTATTGTTGAATCTATCCGTCATCGCTTTGCATCCTTTGATACCTTAGTACAATTAACACCAATATCATTTATTAATCTAATAAGATTTATAATAGTATCAGTTCTAATATACTCATGTTCATTATATGGTACTGGAATAAATGATATGAAATTATTTAGTGGTAGTATATGGTTAGCAAAAGTATTAAGAAATCTATTTGATATAAAAATTAATATAGAACCAGGTATTAATGCATTACTAATGGGTTTTGTATTAACTATATGGTATCGTTTATTATATCGTATAGGAAGTTATTTTACTAATATTTGGTTAGCTGTATATCTATTTATAGTAGAAGATTCTAGAATAAAAAAAATAAGTTTTTGGAAGAAAGTAGAGTTCTGCTTAACGTGGCCAATATTTGATATAATAGGGCGTTATACAACATACATTGCTATATTTAAAAAAGTAGAATGGAAACCAATACCACATCAAAGTAAAATAACTATTGATGACTTAAAAGTGGAAAACTAAGATGAAAGAATATCTTAATCAGTTTTATAACGAAGGCTTGGCTACAACATTTTATATAAAACCAATAAACTACATAAAAAAGAAAAGAAAAAGCCCAAAGAAAAGAAAAGCACTAGCATTATTAATTAAAATATTATATACAACATTAGTATTAATATTTGCTATATATATGTTTGTATTCAAGTGGCCATTATAAAGTCTAATGTATTATATTGACAATAATCTAAATTATATATTATAATTAAAGCATAATAGGAGGACAGATAATGAGGTTAAATAGAAAAGGTCAGACTTTGGTTGAATATGTATTAATTATATCTTTAATAACAGTAATAGCAATTGGCTTAGTAAGAATATTTGGAGGGTATTTAAAAGATACTGTCACAAAGATGAGTTGTCAGATTATGAATAAAGAATATATTGAAGGAGATAAAATAGGGGAAGGATATTGCGAAGGCGATAAAGACAAAGAAATTGGTTAATATTGGTAATTAAAAAAATGTAAAAAATATGTCAAAAATGTTGATATATTTTTTATTTATGCTAGAATATAAAACCAACAAAGGAAGTGATTATTCTATTATTTATTTTAAGTAATAATTAGAATAATCTTTTTGTTTATTAGCAGGAGGTGTCATTATGGTTGAAACTAATTTACCTATTTTATTTTTGCATGACTTAATTTTATTTCCTTATAATGAACTTAGAGTTGAGTTTAATCTTGAAAGAGATAAAAAAATAATAGAACTTAGTGAATCAATCCATGATGGAAATATCTTACTAGTAAATAATATAGATTCTTTAGAAGAAAATCCTAATTTAAGAGAACTTCCAAAAATTGCAATCTTAGCTAAAATTAAATCTAAATTAGTATTGCCAAATAAGAATATTAGATTAGTTTTAGTAGGTATAGATAGAGTTGAGGTTTTAAATTATTTTGAAGATGATAATAAGATAGTTGAAGCATTTATCATCCCAACAAAAGATTATGATTATAATGAATTAGAAGCTACAGCATTAAAAAGAGTACTATTTAAAAACCTAGAAGAATTTATAGAAGTATCTCCTAATATGTCTAATAATGTTTTAGGAAGAATTACGGGACTAAATAATTTAGGAAGATTATCTGATATTATTATCTCTGAATTACCATTATCATATAATGATAAGTTTAAATATATAGAAATATCTAATTCAATGTATCGTACTAAACTTTTAATAGAGGATTTACATAAAGAAATAGAAACTGTTAAACTAGAAAACAGTATTGAATCTAAACTTAGAGATAGATTAGACGAAGAACAAAAAAATTATATATTAAAAGAAAAGATTAAGTTAATTAAAGAAGAAATAGGAGAATTAGATATCAAAGAAGGAGATATTAAGAAACTTAAAGATAAGATTAGTAAGATGGATGCTCCAGAATACATAATAGATAGACTTAATGAAGAAATATCTAGATATGAGCTAATGCCTGCAACTTCAGCAGAAATAAGTATTATTAGAAATTATATTGATTGGTTAATTAATCTTCCCTGGAATATTTCTACAATAGATAATAAAGATATAAAAGATATTAAAAATAAATTAGATGAATCACATTATGGACTTAGTAAGATAAAAAATA
Organism: uncultured Muribaculaceae bacterium; assembly: GCA_964616035.1. Taxonomy (GTDB): domain Bacteria; phylum Bacillota_I; class Bacilli_A; order RF39; family UBA660; genus UBA6414. The sequence goes on along the minus strand of CAZTTM010000043.1, from coordinate 3,081 downwards.
GGATACTAGAATATATAGTTTCTAAGAGTAAAAGTGATAATTTAAACAGCCCAATTATATGCTTAATAGGACCTTCTGGAGTTGGTAAGACTACCTTAGCTAAGTCTATTGCTAATGTTTTAGGTAGAAAGTTCGTTAAAGTTAGTGTAGGTAGTATTGTTGATGATGCTGAAATAATGGGACACCGTAAAACTTATATAGGGGCATATCCTGGTAAGATAATTCAAGGAATACGTAAGTGTGGAGTTAATAATCCAGTATTCTTAATAGATGAAATAGATAAGATTACTAAAGATTACCGAAAAGATGTATCAACAACACTATTAGATATATTAGATAAAGAACAGAATAGTATGTTTATAGATAATTATATTGAAGAAAAGTTTGACTTATCAAAAGTAATGTTTATATTGACCGCTAATAATGTTAATACTATTCCTGAAGCATTAAAAGACCGATTAGAGATAATAGAATTATCTAGTTATACAGAATATGAAAAAATAGAAATTGCTAGAAACTATTTAGTACCTAAAATGTTATCATCTTATAAGATGGAGAATATTAGTATTAGCAAAGAAACTATTAAAACAATTATTAATTATTATACCAAAGAGTCAGGAGTAAGAGAATTAGAAAGAATACTAGAAAGTTTAGTTAGAAAGATTATTGTAGAAGATGAGTTTAATAAAAGAAGTGTCTATCTTATTGATAATGATAATATTACTTCTTATTTAGGCAATTATAAATATAATATAGAAGATAGTTTAGAAAATAATACTTCAGGAGTAGTAAATACTTTAGCATATACTCCATATGGAGGAATGGTTCTAAAAACTTCAGCTATATACTTTAAAGGTAAAGGTAATATAAATATTACTGGTTCTATTGGAGAAGTTATGAAAGAATCAGTAGAAATAGCTCTAAGTTATATTAAATCTAATTGTGATAATTATGGAATAAACAGTGATATATTAGATAATAATGATATTCATATTCACTTTGAATCAGGATCTATACCAAAAGATGGCCCATCCGCTGGTATTACAATATTAACAACATTAATAAGCTTATTTTTAGATAAACCAGTACCCAACGATATTAGTATGACTGGGGAGATTACATTACGTGGTAAAATATTGCCAGTAGGAGGACTTAAAGAAAAATTAATAGCTGCTAAAAGATGTGGTATTAAAACAGTATTTATTCCAATACATAATAGCAATGATATTAATGAAATAGATGATATAATCAAAGAAGGATTAGAGATAATATTTGTTAGTGATTACGAAGAAATATACCGTAAAATATTTAAGAAGAAAAACAAAACGACAAATAAATAATATTTATTGCATATAATGTAATAGGTGATTTATATGACTAATATTGATGATTTTAAATCATTCGTTAGAAAAAATCCATCTCTAATAACATACGTAAAAACCACCAATGATTCATGGCAAAAAATATATGAAGTATATGACTTATATGGAGAAGATGAAAAAGCATGGGAGAAGTATTTAAAACCCAATGAAGAAAATAAATCTAGTAAGTCAACAAGTTTAAATGACTTAGTAAATATGGCCAAGAATATTGATGTAGATAAAGTACAAAACGGAATTACATCCCTGCAGAAAGCTTTAGGACTATTTTCAGAGTTATTTGTAAATAAAGAAAGTAGTAGTCCAACAAATACTTATCAACCAAGAGCTATATATAAGAGATTTGAAGACTAATGGATTTAGAAACTCAATACAAAATAAAATCTGACTTTAGATTACAAAGATTTATTAGAGAAAATAGTTATTGGTATAAATATTTAAATAGAAATCCCTATTTATTTAAAGATTTTTATAATGATATGTTAGATAAGTATAAATTAACAAAAAAAGATAAATTAAATAAAGTATTAGATAATATTAATATGATTCAGTCATTTTTGAATGTATTAAAATAATCTAGTCTTTTTTTGTTATATAGTTATGTAAATTATAAGTAAAATTTATATAATTTTATTGAATTATTTGTCTATATTTGGTATTATAAAAACATACTGATGAAAGGATGATAAAATGACAAAATATGTATATTTATTTACAGAAGGTAATGCTGATATGAGAAACCTTCTAGGTGGTAAAGGTGCTAATTTAGCAGAAATGACAAATATAGGTTTGCCAGTTCCCCAAGGATTTACTATTACCACTGAAGCTTGTACGAAGTACTATGAAGATGGACGTACAATTAATGATGAAATTCAAAGCCAAATTAACGAGTATATTGTTAAAATGGAAGAAATTACAGGAAAGAAATTTGGAGATAAAGAAAATCCATTATTAGTTTCTGTTAGAAGCGGTGCTAGAGCAAGTATGCCTGGTATGATGGACACAATTCTTAATTTAGGATTAAATGAAGAAGTGGTTAATGTTTTAGCAGAAAAGTCTAATAATCCAAGATGGGCTTGGGATTGCTATCGTAGATTTATTCAAATGTATTCTGATGTTGTTATGGAAGTTGGAAAGAAATACTTTGAACAATTAATCGACAAGATGAAAGAAGAAAAAAATGTTAAGCAAGATGTTGAACTTACTGCTGATGACCTAAAAGAACTAGCAAGAGAGTTTAAAGAAGAATATAAAGCCAAAATTGGTGAAGATTTCCCTGACAATCCAAAAGAACAATTAATGGGTGCTATTAAAGCAGTATTTAGATCTTGGGATAATCCACGTGCTAATGTTTATCGTAGAGATAATGATATTCCATATTCATGGGGAACCGCTGTTAATGTTCAATCAATGGCATTTGGTAATATGGGTGATGATTGCGGTACAGGAGTTGCCTTTACAAGAGACCCAGCTACTGGTGAAAAAGGATTATTTGGTGAATTCTTAACTAATGCACAAGGAGAAGATGTTGTAGCAGGTGTAAGAACACCAATGAAAATATCTGAAATGGCTGATAAATTCCCAGAAGCATTTGAAGAATTTAAAAAAGTATGTACTACTTTAGAGAATCATTATCGTGATATGCAAGATATGGAATTTACTGTTGAACATGGTAAATTATATATGCTACAAACAAGAAACG
>CAZTTM010000042.1:0-7522 GCA_964616035.1 uncultured Muribaculaceae bacterium | reverse complement strand
TACTGTAGCGGATAAGTTAAGATTAGAGTTTGCTAATCAAAAATAAAACAATTAGTAGTTTTAGTTGTTTTTTTTATTTTCTTTTGGTAGAATTGTTGTATAAAGTAGGAATGGTTATGGAGAAGAAAAATTATTTATTAAATGTAATAGAGTATATATCTTTAATAATATTGTTTATGTTAGGTAATAATAATTTATTTATTTTTACTTTATGTTATTTATTTTATAAAGTATTAAGTAGTGTATATAATAATATTGATGTTAATGATAGTATTTTAATGTATAAAAATAATAATTATATTTTTAAAAATAAGGGTTATATATATAGTGTTATTTTAGCACTAATATATGGAATATTTGGTATAGGAATATCTTTTCTTTTAAGTTTATTAATAGATAAAGTATTTGATATAGATAAGATTGTTATTCCCTTAATTATTACTAGTATAGTAGTTATTTGTAAACCAATATTAAATATTACTTATAGTTTATTGCGGGTATATAATAAAAACAAATTAGCTAGTTCAATGTATTATATATATTATGGATTAGATAGTATATTAACTATGATTATATATTTAATATTTTGTAAAATAAAAATAGATAATTATTTATTTACTAGTATATTATTTATTCCTTCATTATTTAGTTTATTTATTATTATTGGATTATGTATAATTATATGTTTTAAGAAAAGTAAGAAGAATAAATATAAGCTGTTGGAGCTTAAGAGAGTAGTAAAAGATTTTAATAAGTCATTATCTATTGTAGATAGTATTAAGTATGGATATTTTTATATTAGTTTTATAATATTATATATTGTTTTAATTAATAGATTTGGGTATGCGATAGATGATGTGTATAATACTTTGATTATAGGATATTTAGGATGTTTAAATATAGTTTTATTATTTTGTGATAGTATTAAGTATTTTACTGATAAGGCTTGTTGTAAATATAGTTTTGGTAAGAAGATAGTTTATTTATTAGATAAGAGTATTTCATTAGTTATTTTTATGATAGTTATTTCTAAGTATATTTATATGTTTTTATTTGGTAGTATTGATGGTTATGGAATACTTATGAGTTTTAGTTTGTTGGTACTATTTGTCTTATTTTATGATATAATAGTATCTGAATATATAAAGATAAGAGAGAACGCTAGTAAATATTTATTAATTGGAATTATAGTGATGGCTATTACGATAGTACCTTTAATTGATTCATTTTATAGAATGGGGTATAATTTAATTAATGGTAGTGTTATAGCAATTATTATGGGAATATGTATTACTTTATTTATCTTATTGTTTAAGATTAAGGTAATAGATAGAAAAATGATAAATAAATATTTTGAAATGTTTATTATGATAATATATCAAAATATTATTTTAAGTTTTATTTTAGTTATTTTACAATTAGTAATTAATTTTAATAGTAGTAGAATATTTTCTTTAATAGTTATAGTTATATATATTGGAATAATGATGGGATATTTTAAAGTTAAGAAAAGGGGTATAAATAATGGATGAAGTATATATTTTTGGACATAGGAATCCTGATACAGATAGTATTTCTGCATCAATTACGTTAACTTATTTAAAGCAAAGATTGGGAATGAATGCTAAGGCGGTAGCTCTTAGTTCACTTAATAATGAGACTTTGTTTGTACTTAATTATTTTAAAGTTAAGGAGCCTGATTTTATTAATGATGTTAAGGTTAGAATTAAAGATTTAGATTATTTAAAGGGACATATGATTAGTAGGGATAATACTTTATATGATTCTTATAAGTTAATGCTTGCTAATAGGGTTAATAAGATACCAGTTGTTGATGATAATAAGAGGTTATTAGGTATAGTAGGTCTTAGAGATATTGTAGGAGTTATGACAAATAGTAAGTGTTTAGACACTACTTATGATAATATTGTTAAGGTTTTGAATGGTATAGGTGCAAAAAAAGATTGTGATATAGTTAAGGGTGTTGTTAGTGTTGATGAGATATCTGATATAATTATTACTAATAATGATAATGTATTTGTTAGTGGTCTTAATAAGAGTGCTAAATTAATTATTGTACCTTGTGAATATAAGTTATCAAATGATTACTTATTTGGTAATACTAGTGTTATTAGATCAGGGTATAATTTGTATGATACTATTAGATTAGTAAGTTTATCTAATCAAGTAAAAGATTTAAGTGTTGATAAAGATTATATTGTGGCTCGTGAAGAAGATACTATTAGCAGTTTTACTAATATGTCTACTAAAAATAAAACTACTTTTTATCCAGTAGTAAATAGAAAGGGTAGATGTTTAGGACTAATTAAACATTCTATGATATTTGATACTATTAAACAAAAAGTAATATTAGTAGATCATAATTCTAAAGAACAAAGTGCTGTTGGGTTAGAAGAAGCAGATATTATTGAGATAGTTGATCATCATAATTTATCAGTTAATAGTACTGCAAAACCAATTAGTTTTAGAAATATTCCTGTGGGTAGTACTTGTACAATAGTGTATAAGATGTTTTTAGAAAATAAGGTTACTATTCCTAAATGGGTAGCGGGGTTATTACTTTCTGGTATTATATCTGATACTTTGCTATTGAATTCTCCTACTACTACTAAAGAAGATAGAAAGATTGTTAAAGAACTTGCTAAGTTAGCTAAGGTTAATTATAAAGAATATGGATTTGAGATGTTAAAGGCTGGAACATCATTAGAGGGTAAGACTAAAGAACAAGTTTTATATAATGATTTTAAGAAATATAATTTAGTAGATGATAAGATAGGTTTAGGACAGATATTTACTACTAATATTAATGAGATTAATGATGAGAAAGATGAATATTTAAAACTATTAAATAGTGTATGTGAAAATAATGATTATTTATTTGTATGTTTATTTGTCACAGATATTATTAAGAATGGGACTTATGTATATTATAGTGATGGTGCTGAAGGAGTATTGGAAAATGCGTTTGATACGAAGATGTATGAGGGAGTATATTTACCAGATGTTGTATCAAGAAAGATGCAGATTTTACCTAGTATTTTAGCAGTTAGTAATTATTAATAGATGTTGTAATTAAGTTTACAATGTCTTTTTATGTTTAAGAAACTTGATTTTCACCAGCAAAAGATGAAATTAATGCTTTGAAAGGAATTATTCAAGAAATTGTGTTATCTGGATTATCTAGAGGTGAATTTTTTGAAGACTTGGATTTTGCGTTAACAATACCAAACTCTAATTTTGATTTAAGTAAGTATTTTAGTTATGTTGAGAATCAATTAAAGGCTTATGGATTAAATCTAGAAATTAGTACTAAAAAAAATAGATTCCAATATTAAAAGGTAATACTTTGGAACATAAATTTTTTTCCTAATGAAGAAAGTCATGAGTATGATCATATATTAAAAAATATTAAAATTAAGTTTGAAGTAGATATTAATCCCCCTATGGGAGCTACTTATGAAGAACGATATAAGTTATTACCGAGTCCTTAGCAAATAAAATTGTATGATAAAGAGTCATTATTCGCAGGTAATATTCATGTTATATTGTGCCATAATTGGAAAACTAGAACAAAGGGAAGAGATTTATATGATTATATTTTCTTTCTATTTAGTAATACTAATGTTAATATTGAATTAGTAAAGAATTCTTTATTAGTATAACCGAGAAATTAAATTAATATCTATTAAAGTTTTGGTATTATTATAAAAGTTATGAAACTGGGTTAAATATTTCTTGTATTTAATTTAGTAATTAGTTATAATATTTAAAGAAAGAGGTGTTATATATGAAGATATTATCAGTTAATGCAGGTAGTTCTTCTTTGAAATTTCAAGCTTTTGAAATGCCAGAAGAAGAAGTACTAATATCTGGTGTATTTGAAAAAATTGGTTTAGAGGATAGTTTTTATACTATTAAGTTTAATGGAGAAAAAGTAAAGAAGGAAGTAGAACTTAAGAATCATGATAAGGCTTTTAAGATACTTATGGATGAATTACTTGAGTATGGTGTTGTTGAGAGTTTAGATGAGATTAAGGGTATTGGACATAGAGTTGTTCAAGGGGGGTCTTATTTTGATGAGTCAGTAATTGTTGATGATGATGTACTTAGTAAGATAGATGAACTTAGTTCTTTAGCTCCTTTACATAATCCTGCTCATATAGTAGGTATTAAGGCCGCTATGAAAGCTGCTCCTAATGCTACTGAGGTTGTTGTATTTGATACAGCATTTCATCAAACAATGGCTGAAGAGAATTATTTATATGCTTTACCATATGAGTGGTGTGAAGAATATAAGATTAGAAAGTATGGTGCTCATGGTACTAGTCATAAGTATGTATCTTTGAGAATGAATGAGATTCTTGGTAGATATAATACTAAGTTAATTACTTGTCATATTGGTAATGGTGCTAGTATATCTGCTGTTTTAAATGGTAAGTGTATTGATACTTCTATGGGTCTTACTCCTAATGCTGGTTTAATTATGGGATCTAGATGTGGTGATATTGATGCTACTATTGTTCCATATATGATGAAGAAATTAAATTTATCTTCTGAAGAGATGGATAATATTTTAAATAAAAAGAGTGGTTTATTAGGTATTAGTGGTGTTAGTAGTGATTCTAGAGATATAGAAGATGGTATTATTAAGGGAGATTCTAGATGCGATTTAGCACAAAAGATGTATGTTAGAAGAATTATTGATTATATTGCTAAGTATTATGTAGAACTTGGTGGTTGTGATGCAATAGTATTTACTGCAGGTGTTGGAGAAAATTCTATTCATACTAGACGTGAGGTTATTGATGGATTATCTGTACTTGGTGTTAAAATTGATGAAGAAGCTAATAATGTTAGAGGTGTAGAACAACTTATTACAGCTTCTGATTCTACAATTCCTTGTTATATTATACCAACTAATGAGGAATTAATGATTGCTAGAGATACTTATCGTTTAAGTACTAATAATGAAAAAGATTTATAGTAGTGTTTTAAATAAAATAGTTGAGTATAATAGTATTGTTATAGCTAGACATATTGGTGCTGATCCTGATGCTTTAGGAAGTCAGTTTGGATTAAAGCAACTTATTAATGAGTTATACCCTGATAAGAAAGTATATGCTGTTGGTACTATTGCTAGTAAGTTTAGATTTATGGGGTCAACAGATAAGATAGATGGGGTTGATATTAGTAAATCTTTACTTATCGTATTAGATATTCCTGATCTTAAAAGAATAGAGGGAATAGATGATGTTAAGAAGTTTGATTATGTTATTAAGATAGATCATCATCCTGTAGTAGATGTTTATGCTGATATTGAACTTATTGATAATACTGCTTCTAGTGCTAGTCAAATAGTATTAGATATGATATTTAATTTAGAATTAGAATTATCTAGTGAAGTTGCTGGTAAGTTATATTTAGGTATTGTATCTGATACTGATAGGTTTTTACATGATTGTACTACTTATAAAACTTTAGAATTAGTTAGTAAATTAGTTAAGACTACTAATATTAATTTACCTAGTTTATATGAATCTTATTATATGAGACCACTTAGTGAGATTAGATTTCAAGGTTATATATATGAAAATATGATAGTTAATCCTAGCGGGTTAGGTTATATTAAGATTAGTGATAAGATAATGAAAGAGTTTGGAGTAGATGCTGCTAGTGCTGGAAATATGATTAATAATCTTAAGTACGTTAATGAAATTATTGCTTGGGTATTTTTGTCAGAAGATGTTAAGTCTAATGTTATTAGAGCTAATATTAGATCAAGAGGACCATTTATTAATGAAGTGGCTATTAAACATGGTGGTGGTGGTCATAGATATGCTTCTGGTGTTAGATTAAATAGTTGGGAAGATGCTGATAAGTTAATTAGTGATTTAGATAATTTAGCAATGGAATATAAGAATAAGAATTAATAAATGTGGATATATATCTGCATTTTTTCTTTATTTTTCTATTTTTTATTATATAATATTATTGGTGGTGATAATATGACAGATATAGAGATAGCTAATAGTATAGTAAAAGATAATATTAAAGATATTGCTAAGAAGGGGTTAATTGATTTAGATAATATAGAATTATATGGTAATTATAAAGCTAAGGTTGATTATACAAAATATAATGGTAAAAGACATGGTAAGTTAATATTAGTTACTGCTATTAATCCTACGCCTTATGGTGAAGGGAAGACTACAGTTAGTATTGGGTTAGGAGATGCTTTAAGAAAATTAGAGAAAAATTCTTTAATAGTACTTAGAGAGCCTTCTTTAGGACCAGTATTTGGTATTAAAGGTGGTGCTACTGGTGGAGGATATAGTCAGGTAGTACCTATGGAAGATATTAATTTACATTTTACTGGGGATTTTCATGCTATTACTTGTGCTAATAATTTATTATGTTCAGCAATAGATAATCATATTTATCATGGTAATAGTTTAAATATTAATCCTGATAAGATTACGTTTAATAGATGTTTAGATCTTAATGATAGAATACTTAGAGACGTTAGTTTAAGTAATAGAAAAGAATCTTTTAATATTACAGCAGCTAGTGAAATGATGAGTATATTATGTTTGTCTAAAGATTTAGATGATTTAAGATATAAATTAGATAATATACTAATTGGTTATGATTATGATGATAATGCTGTGTATGCTAAAAGTTTAGGTATTACTGGGTCATTAGTTGTGTTATTAAAAGATGCTTTAAAGCCTAATCTAGTACAAACTTTAGAACATAATCCTGTGCTAATTCATGGCGGACCTTTCGCTAATATATCACTTGGTTGTAATAGTGTTATAGCATCTAATTTAGAATTAAGACTTGCTGATTATGTAATTACTGAGGCTGGTTTTGGAGCAGATTTAGGTGCGGAAAAGTTTTTAAATATTACTTCTAGATATTTAGAATATAGTCCTAGTGCTATAGTATTAGTTGCAACAATCAAAGCTTTAAAATATAATGGTGGGATTAGTAAAGATAATATTATGAATAAAGATATAGAATCTTTAAAGAAAGGATTAAGTAATTTAGAAGCACATATAGATAATTTATCTAAGTTTAATATTCCATTTGTTGTATGTTTAAATAAATATAGTACTGATAGTGATGAAGAGATTAATTTTGTTAGAGATTATTGCTTTAGCAGAGGGGTTTCTATGGAAGTTAGTACGGCATATTTAGATGGTGGAGAAGGTGCTATTAAACTTGCTAATAAAGTATTAGAATTAGTTAATAATAATAGTGTAATTAATTATACTTATGATATGAGTGATGATATATATACTAAGATAGATAAAGTATGTAAAAATATATATCATGCTAATAATGTTAATTATAATAGCAATGCTCGTAAAAAGATAGATAAATATATAGCTATGGGGAAAGGTAATTTACCAATATGTATTGCTAAAACACAGTATTCACTTAGTGATGATGCTAGTAAATTAGGTTATCCTAAAGATTATAGTGTTAATGTTATAGA